>CAIYFP010000590.1 GCA_903925515.1 uncultured Verrucomicrobiota bacterium | reverse complement strand
TGCTACCAAACGGGGTGACGGCACATGCCGGACCACCCCTACGCAGTCGGCCTGCTTCCCGGTGACCACGCCAGCGTGCGCTCGGGACGCCCGACGCGCCATCTCAATCCAGTTGCTCCACGGGCCGACCGAATCTTGAAAAGATCCTTCTCTGCTACCAATGAACCCTGCTCGGGGGTTCACTGGCCCAATCAACCAATGAAACCATTGGCCCTGATCTTCTCTGCTTCGCGTGAGGGGATCCCGGCTGCATGCATCACGCGTTCAGCGCATGCGAAGGCTGGGTCCCGGGCCGAGACGGCTCTGCCACGTTTCCGCCGGGTGAGGGCACCCGGCCCGCAACCCGGACCGGCCCCGTTCCAACCTCGCCTGTGGGGTGAGGTCTCGGAGGGATGCCCCGGGGCCCCTTGGGCTTGATGGGACGGCCATTTCCTTGCCCTGAAGCCCTCCTTGACCGCCGCGCCACGACGGCATGCCGGCTCGCGGCCTGCCGCGGTTTGGCAGGTTGGAGACCCGGGGATTTCCCCATGCTTGCGCGGGGATTTGGGCCAGCCGACACGCGGCGAGCCACGGTCTCCCTCCGTTGCGCGCCTGGCCTCGTGCAGGGGACCCGGGCCGGGAGACGTGCGTTGGGAGAAACGGGATGGCGAGGCGAGGTCCGCAGCGAGACGGGCCCCGGGCGGGGCTTCCCGGCTCAGGCCTTGGAGTAAACCTCGGCCCCAGCCTCGACGAACTCGCGCGACTTCGCTTCAAGGCCTTTTTGCAGCGCCTCCTCGGCGGCCACGCCTTGCTCGGCGGCAAACTTGCGCACGTCCTCCGTGATCTTCATCGAGCAAAAATGGGGACCGCACATCGAGCAGAAGTGGGCCGTCTTGGCCCCTTCCTGCGGCAGGGTCTCGTCATGGAACTCCCGGGCGCGCTCGGGATCGAGCCCGAGGTTGAACTGGTCATCCCACCGGAACTCGAAACGTGCCTTCGACAGCGCGTTGTCGCGGTACTGGGCGCCCGGATGCCCCTTCGCAAGGTCGGCGGCATGGGCCGCGATCTTGTACGTGATCACGCCCTCCTTCACGTCGTCCCGGTTCGGCAGCCCGAGATGCTCCTTGGGCGTGACGTAGCAAAGCATCGCGCAGCCGTACCAGCCGATCATCGCGGCGCCGATCCCGCTCGTGACATGGTCATGGCCGGGGGCGATGTCCGTGGTGAGCGGCCCGAGGGTGTAGAACGGAGCCTCGCCGCACCACTCAAGCTGGTTGGCCATGTTCTCCTCGATGAGGTGCATCGGGACATGGCCGGGCCCCTCGTTCATGACCTGCACGCCGCGGTTCCATGCGCGCCGCGTCAACTCGCCCTGCACCCGCAACTCCCCGAACTGCGCCTCGTCGTTCGCGTCGGCGATCGACCCCGGCCGCAGGCCGTCGCCGATCGAGAAGCTCACGTCGTAGGCGGCCATGACCTCGCAGATCTCGTCCCAGTGCGTGTACAGGAAGTTCTCCCGGTGATGAGCAAGGCACCACTTGGCCATGATCGACCCGCCGCGGGACACGATCCCCGTGCGGCGCCGGGCCGTCAGGGGCACGAACCGAAGCAGCACGCCCGCATGGATCGTGAAGTAGTCCACCCCCTGCTCGCATTGCTCGACCAACGTGTCGCGGTAGAGCTCCCATGTCAGCTCCTCCGCCCTGCCCCCCACCTTTTCCAGCGCCTGGTAAATTGGCACCGTGCCGATGGGCACCGGCGAGTTCCTCAGGATCCATTCCCGGGTCGCGTGGATGTTCTTGCCCGTGGACAAGTCCATCACCGTGTCCGCGCCCCACTTCGTCGCCCACCGCATCTTCTCCACCTCCTCCTCGATCGAGGACGCCACGGCCGAGTTCCCGATGTTCGCGTTGATCTTCACGAGGAAGTTTCGCCCGATCGCCATGGGCTCGCACTCCGGGTGGTTCACGTTGACGGGGATGATCGCGCGCCCGGCGGCAACCTCGTCCCGCACGAACTCCGGCGTGATCACCCGGGGGATGCGCTGGGGGAAACGCCTGAACACCGAGGGCGTGTAGGGCGAGGCCGGGTCCGGCGCGGGGTGTTGATGACGCAGGTCGTCCCGGCCCGTCGCGCCCGCCGCCTCGCGGAGCCTTTCCAAACCTTGGTTCTCACGGATCGCCACAAATTCCATCTCCGGCGTGACGATCCCCTGCCGCGCGTACCAAAGCTGCGTGACGGGGTGCCCGGCCGACGCGCGGACGGGCCGCCGGCGCAGCCCGGGGAACTCCACCAACCGGTTCCTCTCCGCATGGCTCGCATACTGGGCGTGCTGCTCGCTCAGGTACCCGTTGTCCATGGGCCGCGATGCACGGCCCTCGTACTCGGCCACGTCGCCCCGCCGGGCGATCCAGTCCCGGCGCAAGGCGGGAAGCCCACGCGTCACGTCCCCGTCGAAGTCGGGGTCGCCCCACGGGCCCGAGCAATCGTACACCCGCACCGGCTCGTTGGCCTCGCCCAGCCCGTCCCGGCGCCGCGTCGGGGCCTGCTCGACCTCGCGCATCGGCACGCGCACGTCCGGGTGAAGCGTGCCCGCGACGTGCACGCGGCGGGAATTGGGCAACGGGGTGCGGCTGGTGGACGCGACGAATTCAGGCTTGGCGATCATGGCTCGGTGACGTGGATGAACGAACGCCCTGCCCCGGGTGGCCCGGCGAGCGGGACGAGGTCGCCACGGTGGCACGCGCGGCCCGGGCCCACCCGGGCCCATGGAACATGGCGGCGATCCGTCCTGTGGCGTGCGCTCATTTCCCTTCGCCGGCATGACCCGGATCAGGTTCGACGGGTCTTCCGCCTCCGCGGAACTCTCAGCCGCGAACCACGCGGCTCCCCGAACTTCCCGTCACCCTGCCCGACCTCCCCGCGCTTTCAAGCGCATGCTTCGGTGCTTGGCAGCAGCCGCCGACACGCGGGAGCCTCCGCCCATGGACATGGAGCTGGCGGGCAAGGTCGTGGTGGTGACCGGCGCGGGACATGGAATTGGCGCGGCCACGGCGCGTGCGTTCGCGGCGGAGGGCGCATCCGTTGTCCTCGTGGACCGCGACGTGGACGCCGCGGGCCATGTCGCGGCCCGGCTTGCCAACGCGCGGGTCGCCGGGGGCGACTTGTCGGACCCCGAGACCTGCCAGGGAGCGGTCAAGGTCGCCATGGACGCGTGGGGCCGCCTCGACGTCCTCGTCAACAACGCCGGCGTCAACGACTCCGTCTCCCTCGCGCACACGCCCGAGGACTTCATGCGGTCCCTCTCCCGAAACCTCCTCCACGTTTTCGCCATGGCCCATCACGCACGGCCCCAGCTCGCCCGGGCGCGCGGGGCGATCGTCAACGTCAGCTCCAAGGTCGCCGAGACCGGCCAAGGCCGAACCTCCGGCTACGCCGCCGCCAAGGGTGCCGTCAACGCCCTCACCCGCGAATGGGCCGTCGCCCTCGCCGCCGACGGCGTCCGCGTCAACACCGTCGTCCCCGCCGAGTGCGACACGGAGCAGTACCAACGCTGGTTCGCCTCGCGGCCCGACCCCGCCGCCGCGCGCGCCGCCGTCGAGCGACTCGTCCCGCTCGGCGGGCGGCTCACGCGCCCGGAGGAGGTCGCCTCCATGATCGTCTTCCTTGCCTCGCCGCGCGCGGGCCATGTGACCGGCGAGCTCGTCCATGTCGATGGCGGCTACACCCGACTCGACCGCGCCGCAACGGCCGGGCACGCGAAGTGGGGGAGCTGACCCGCCCGCACGCCCCCGGGAATTGGCGTTGCGTCCCCCGCCTGTTTCGGTGCGCCATCACGTCACGTGTAAGATCTCGGGGACACGACGCGTTACCAAGGGAGCATGACCATGAACGAGGGCATCACGGACAGCCTGCCGACGGATCCCAGCCTCCTCAGGCGGATGGGGTCGGTGGACGATTCCGAGGCATGGACGGAGTTCGCCTCGCGCTACCGGCACTTTATCCGGGGCCTCGCATGGAAGCACGGGATGCCCGAGGACGACGCCAAGGACCTCGAGCAGGTCGTCCTCCTCGGCCTTGTCCACACCATCGTCGGGTTCAAGCCCCGCCGTCGCCGCGGCTCGTTCCGCACCTGGCTTGCCCGGCGCATCCGTTGGCGGATCGGCGACATGATGAGGGCGGCCCGTACCCACCGCGAGGAACCCCTCTTCTCCGAGAACGGCGACGGCGACCCGCCCCTCCCCGGCTGGATCGACGAGGCGGCCGACGTCGCGGAACGGATCAAGCGCGAGGAACGCGTCGCCATGGTACGCCTCGCCCTGAACACCCTCTCCCCCAAGATCACCCCGCGAAGCATCCAGGCCTTCGAGTTGGTCTTCCTCCAGCAGGAACCCTCCGAGAACGTCGCAAGGCTCCTCAAGATGAACCGCGCGACCCTCTACGTCGCGTGCCACCGGGTCGAGAAGGCCCTCAGGAAACGCCTCGTCGAGCTCCTCGAACTGGACGACCACGGCGAGCCATGAGCAGGCCCCGCCCCCCGGCCGGCTACGCCCTCGTCCGCGAGATCGGCAGCGGAGGCTTCGGCTCCGTCTGGCTCGCCCGTTCCCAGACCGGCATCTGGCGCGCGGTCAAGTTCGTCGGCTCCCCGTCCGACGACGACCGGGACCTCTTCCGGCGCGAGCTCGCGGGGATCACGCGCTTCCAGGCCGCCACCCTCGGCCAGCCCACCCAGCTCGCCATCCTCCACGTCGAGACCGACGACTCCGAGCGCGCCCTCCGATACGTCATGGAGCTGGCCGACGACGCCTCCGGCTCGCCCGCCTTCAGCCCCGAGACCTATGTCCCCCTCACCCTCAGGGAACTGCGCCGGCGGCGTGGCCGCATCCCCGTGGCCGAGGCCGCCCACGTGGGAGTCCACATTGCGCGCGCCCTTGCCATGCTCCATGGCAAGGGTCTCCTTCACCGCGACATCAAGCCCTCCAACATCATCCTCGTCGGGGGCGTGCCCAAGCTCTCGGACCTTGGCCTCGTCACCTCCTCCGAGACCGCCTTCAGCCGCGTCGGCACCCAGGGCTACGTCGCCCCCGAGGGCCCCGGCACCGCCGCCGCCGACCTCTACAGCCTCGGCCTTGTCCTCTTCGAGCTCGCAACCCACCAGTCCCCCGAGCAATTCCCCTGCCTCCCGCCCGACGCCGCACGCTGGCCCGACGCCGGGGACTTCGCGGACTTCAACACCATCCTCCTCCGCCTCTGCGCCCGCGACCCCGCCCAACGCCATCCCTCGGCCCGCGAGCTTGCCGACGACCTCGCGGCGTTCCTCTCGGGCCGTTCCATCACCTCGATGGACGAGGCAAGGCGCCGTTGGAAACGCCGGGGCCTTTCCGCCATCGCCGCGCTCGCCGTCGCCTGCGCCGGCTTCACCCTCGCCCTCCGCGAGGCCGCCGTCGCCCGCGACCGCGAATCCCTCGCCACCGCGCGCGACCAGTCCGCGGTCGTCATGGCCTTCCACCATCTCAAGGCGGGAAACCGCGCCGCCGCCCGCGCCCTCTGGCATGCGTCGTCCCGCGCATCCGATGCCGCCCTCCCGGCATCCTTCTTCGCCGGCCAACTCCGCGGGGACCCTTGCCTTGTCCTCGCGCGCTCCGCCAGCCCGTGGGCCTCCGCCGCCATCTCGCCCGACTCGGGCTCATGGATCGCCGCCTCCGACGACGGCCGGGTCGCGTGGGGCTCCCTTGCCAACACCAGCTGGGCATGGATCCCCAACCTCAAGGTCCACAGGGTCGGCCCATGGCGCCCCGGCGGCGCCGAGGCATGGGTCGTCGTCAGCAACCGCTGGCGCCCCCTGCGCCCCTCGGATGGGCGCCTCGGCTCCCCTCCCCTCGATGGGGACCCTGAAGGCTTCTCCGCCGACGGCCGGGCCTTGGTCGCCCTCAGCAAGGCCTCCTCCAACGTCCAGTTCAAGGTCTGGCGCGACGCCTCGCCCGCCCCCATCCAACTCGCCCTCCCGGTCCATCCCGACCGCCTCTCATGGGCCTCCCTCTCCCCGTCCGGCAACTCCCTTGCCGTCGTCTGGTTCAACCTCACCAACGGCCTTCGCGCCCGGCAACTCGAGCTCTGGGACCTCGACGCCCTCCGCCAACTCGCCTCCAAGCCTGTCCACGGCTGGATCCACGACCTCCATGCCGCTCCCAACGGCGCGGCGGTCTATGTCGCCGATGGACGCCGCGCCGAGCTCCATGCCCCGGACAGCTTGCCACCGCGCTTCATGGACTCCGACGACGACATCATCCGCTGCTCCGCGCTCGCCCCGGACGGCCTCACGTGGATCTCCGGCGGGGAGGACGGCCACGTTCGGTGGCGCAACCTCGCCTCCACCAGCGCCCCGCCCATGGTGCGCGTCGGACACGAGGGCGCCGTCGCCTCGGTCGCATGGCTCGGCGGCGAATCCCCGGTCGTCTCGTTCGGCACGGACGGCACGGTCCGCCGATGGACCGCGGACGTCGCCTCGTCTTCATGGCGCGGCGGTTGGCAATCCGAGTTCGGCGACGCCGTGCTTGCACCCGGCGGCGCCCATGTCCTCGCCACGGCCGCAGGCGACCGCGTTGCCGTCCTCAACGTCTCCAACATGGTCGCCGTCGCCGAGATCACCGGCGCGTTCCAGCCCGTGGCCCCCGCCGCCGACGGCGCCCACGCATGGTTCCTGGGGCCCGGCTTCTCCCTCCAGCTCCGCACATGGCCCGGCAACGCCCTCGAATGGGAGTCGCCCGCCCCGTCCACCAACCCGCCCACCTTCGTCATCCGCTCCCAGCACGACGTCCTCCTCGGGTACAGCGAGGCCAACGACACCGGCCTCGCCGTCGTGCTCCCCCTCGACACCAACGCCCCGCCCGTGCGCATGCCGCTCCCGGCCCCGCCGGCCGCCCTCGCGCTGCGCAACGATCGCAAGGCCCTCGCGTGCTCCTTCAAGGACCGCTCCATCGTCGTCCTCTCCCTGCCGGACGGCCGCGCCTCATGGAGCCTCACCCCCGCCGCAAGCCGAGCCTCCGCCCTCGGATGGTCCCCGGACCATTCCCTCCTCGTCGCAGGCCGTGCCGACGGCACCGTCGAGTTCCACCGTCAAGACCGACGTGCCCCCAAGGACTCCGTCGTCTCAATCCGCGCCCACGCCGGGCTCGTCACCGGCATGGTCTGGGACCCTTCCGGCCGGTCCCTCGCCACCCATGCCGAGGACGGCCACCTCCAGTTCTGGGACGCCATCCGCCTTCAACCCATGGGGGCTTGGAAGGTCTCCGGCTCCGGCATCGGCACCGCCTTCCATGCCAAGGAATCCGGCATCCTCCTCACGTTCGCGCTCGACGGCAGCATCACCCGTTGGCCCATGGACGACTCCCCGCTCTCGCGGCCCCGGTAGCCGCGCTCGCAGCTCGGGGAGCGTGACGCCCCCCACCTCGTGTCGTGTCCCACGACGGGCTGGTGTTTCGACGCGAGGGTTTTTCGCGTCCAACGAGGCGCGAGCCCCGGGGTGGGACACGGAAAGGGCCGAGGCCCTTCGGGCTGCTCCCCGGGGGCCCCGGGGCCTTCATGGAGCAACCCACCACCCGCGATGGACCAGGCAGGACGCTAGCCCGCCTTGTCCGACCCACGCCCGTCCCGGATGCCCGGCCCCCCTGCCAGGGTGATCTCGGGGCCGGGCTCGCCATTCTTCCCGCGCACGCGGACCGCGTTCGCACGGGAACCCTTGCTTGCCGCCGTCGCCGTGCGCGACGGCGCGGAGCGCTTGCCCGCCTTGCCCGCCTTGCCCGCGCCCGCCTTCTTGCGGGCATTCTCGCCAGAGGTTGTTCTCTTCATGGATTGGTTCCCCCCCGAAATCACGGGCCGAAACCCCGTCGCGGGCAACCAAACTTTCGGCCAAGCCCTCGCATTCCAAGACCCTCGTGACCTCGCCCGGCACGGTCGGTGCCCTTAATCCCGCCTGCCGGCCCGGCCCGATGACCCCGTGCGCCCGCGCCCATCGCCAGGGCTCCATGACATCCCTTCGGCGGCCGTCGAATTCCTTCCTCGCTCATCCCGTCCCCGGCCGTCCCCGCGACGTCCGTCCTTCCCGGCAGAACCCTGCGCACGGGACCGTTCATTCCCCGTTCGCGATCCGCGCCCCTCGCCCGCCCTTCCCGGTCCGGGCGCCCCGGGCGGTGACAACGACGCCCTGTCCCCCCGGCCATGCCCCCCCTCCTCCGGCCGGCGCCCCTCGCCAAGGTGCGCGTACAACCCTGCCATCCGCCGCGCATGCTCGTCGTAGGCCGACTCAAACAACGCCGTCGCACGTTCCTTGCCCACCAACGCGGCCGCCGTCAGGACCGTCGGGGGTTGCCCCGCGCGCACGAGACGATCCGCCACCTCGGCCTTGATCGCGTTCACCAGCAGGCAGCCGCCCACCGTCGAGCCCGGCGACACCGGCGTGCTCAACCCCTCCACCCGCACCATCGCGTCCCCGGCGGGAGCACCCGTGTCCAGCACAAGGTCCGCGAAGTCCTGCAACCGACGCCCGTCCGCACGCCCGCTCTGGCTCTTCAAGGAGTGCTCTCGCGACACGATCGCCACCACCCGCACCCCGCGCCTCCGAAATGCCTCCGCCATCTCCGTCGGCACCACGTTGCAGCCGGACGACGACGCCACCAACGCGCAGTCGTCCGCGCTCACGTCGAAGTTGCGCAGGATGCGCGCCGCCAATCCCGGCACGTTCTCAAGGAACATCGCCTGCCGCTGCCCGTTCGCCCCCACCACGAGGTTGTGGAAGCTCAAGGACAACTCGACGATCGGGTTGAACCCCGGGAACGACCCGTACCGAGGCCACATCTCCTCGACCAGGATGCGGCTATGGCCCGATCCAAAGAGATGCACCATGCGCCCCCGGAGGATCGCCTCGGCAAACCATCGGCCGGCCGTCCGGATCTCGGGAAGCTGGTCCTCGACGCGCGCAACCATCCGTCGGCTGCGCTCCAGGTACTGCGCTGCGGGAGTCATCGGCCCCCGACGCTAAGGACCGCCACGCCCCTCGCTCAACCACGAATCCAGCCCCCGCCCCCGACCCTGGCTAGTCCGCCTCCAGCGTGAACAACCGCCGCGGCGCGTCCCGCCGAAGCTCCACGTGCCCGTCCGCAAAACCCATGTTCGCGCGGAACTTCCCCCTCTTGGCCATGCCCGTCACCCCGCGCTCCGTCTCCGTGCTCCGCTCGTTCCCGCCGCTGTGCCGGAAGCAGACGTTCGCCCCGCCCGACCCGTCCGGGTACAGGCACGCATCCCACCCGTCCGTGTCCCCATAAAGAACCGTCCCGACCGGGTCCGCCAGTTGGCTCGACCCGACGTCGCGCCTGCCATTGTTGATGAACGCGTTTTGCGCGTAGGCGAGGTAGCCCCAGAAGCCCCCCGTCACGAGCGCGCCCCCCGTCTTCTGGTCCTTCCGTTGCAACGACGACGGGCAGATGAAGATGCCCTGCCCCGCCGTCCTCGTGGTGCGCCCCACGTAGGGTTGCAACTGGCGATACCAGATCGGCGGCACCGTCGTCGTGAGCCAGTCCGCCAAGGGCCACCCAATCGGGTACGTCCGGTGGTCCTCGTCGTACATCATCGCCGCCATCGTCAGTTGCCGGAGGTTGCTCTGGCATGCCGCGGCGCGTGCCTTGTCCCGCCCCCTGCCCAGCACCGGCACCAGCAAGCCCGCAAGGATCGCGATGATCGCCACCACCACCAGCAGCTCGATCAACGTGAATCCCGCCACGCCACGCGTCCCTCGCCCGATGCTCACGCACCATTGCCACCATGAATCCCGGCCACCGTCAACGACCGCCGTCCCCGCGCCCGCCGCGTGCGAGCCGCCGCGGCCTGCCCGCGCCCGCCGCGCTTCCCTTGCGTACACCCTGCGCCAGCAAGGGCGTGCCTTCCTCCGGGCAGCGGGAAATCCAGCCGGCTTCCCCGAGACCGGCCCCCCGCCCCCCCGACGCGTGCAAGGCGGCCCCCCAACCCGCAGCCGCCGACGCCCCGGGCATCACGGCTGCGCCGACGACGTGTGGTCGTGCACCACCCTCCATCCCGCCGCCGTGCGATGCATCCACAACGTGAACAAGCCCGTCGGCTTGTCCTCCGCACGGGCCAGGGTCCATCGCCCGAACACCAACGCGTCGTCCGCCGACATCACCCGAACGTCCAGCCCCGAGAACTCCAGCCGGCCCATCGCCTCGCGCGTCGCATAGCGCGCCTTGTAACGCCGCAGCACCGTCTCCCAGCCCACCGTGACGTCGCCGCCCGAGGCAAACCGCGTGCCCGGCGAGGCATCGTACCCCATCATGAAGCCGTCGATGGACCCCCGGTTCCAGGCCTCGACCTGCGCGCCCAGCACACCGCGAATCGCCGCCTCCTCGCCATGCGCCCGGCCGAGGGATGCCGTGCCTCGCCGGCCCGCGCATCCCGTCGCCAACGCGAGCCCGAGCGATGCCATGCCTCCCCACCTCGCCCACGTCCGCGTCATGCTCGCCCCGTTCATGTCTTGCCGTCCCTTCGCCCTCACGCGTCAGCCCCGACCCCCATGGGATCCCGCAGGATCTTGCCCAGCACCTCGCCATGCACGTCCGTCAGTCTTCGGTCGATCCCATTGTGCCGGAACGTGAGCCGCTTGTGGTCCAGCCCCAGCAGGTGCAGGACCGTCGCGTGCACGTCGTAGAACTCCGCCGGGTCCACCGACGCCGCATAGCCGATCTCGTCGCTGGAGCCGTGCGTCGCCCCGGCATGGATGCCCGCGCCGGCGAGGAAGATCGTGAACGCCAACGGATGGTGGTCCCGGCCCTTGCCGTCGTTGCCCTGCGTGATCGGCGTGCGGCCAAACTCCGTCGTCCACACCACCAACGTCTCGTCCATCAGCCCCCGTTCGCGCAGGTCCGACAACAGCGCCGCCAACGGCTGGTCCATCACCCATGCCTGCGCACGGTGGTTTTCCACGATGTTCTCGTGCCCGTCCCAGTTCACGCGCGGGCTGCCGAACTGCCCCCCGTTCAACACCTGCACGAACCGCACCCCTCGCTCGCAAAGCCGGCGCGCAAGCAGGCAGTTCCTCCCGAACGCCGCCGTCGCCGCATGCGGGTGGTCCAGCCCGTACATCGCGCGCGTGCGGGCGCTTTCCCGCGCAAGGTCGCCCAGCTCCGGCACCGCGAGTTGCATCCGCCCCGCCATCTCGTACGCCCGGATGCGCGTCGCCAGCACCGGATCGTCCCCATTCAACGCCATGTCCGAGGCGTTCAGCCGCCCCAGCAACGCCCGGCGGCCCTCCAGTCGTCCCGCCTCGATCCCCCCGCCAGGCCGGAGGTCCGGGATCAGGTCCCTCGCCCCCGGCCTCAGCGCCACCCCTTGGTGCGTCCCCGGCAGGAACCCCGACGTCCAGTTGATCGATCCGCCGGCAGGCATCTGGCGAGGGTCCGGCAACACGACGAACGCCGGCAGGTCCTCGTTCTCCGAGCCCAGCGCATGGCTCACCCATGAGCCCGCCGCCGGGAACCCGTTGAACGTGTACCCCGAGTTCATCAGGAACGTCGCCGGCGTGTGGTTCGCGCTCCGCGACTTCATCGAATGGATGAACGCAAGGTCGTCCACCCGCTGCGCAAGATGGGGCAGCAGCTCGCTCACCCACCTCCCCGTCTGTCCATGCCGACGAAACGCAAAGGGGCTCTTCATCAGCCGCCCCGGCTGCGCAAAGAACGTGTCGAACTTCAGGTCCGTCGTCTGGCCGTTCCGACGCTCCAGCTCCGGCTTGTAGTCGAACGTGTCCACGTGACTCACGCCCCCCAGCGCGCAAACGTGGATCACCCGTCGCGCCCGCGGCGCGTGCATGGGCGAACGCGCCGCGTACGGCGATCCCGCCGCCCCCGGCACGGACGCCCCGGCGCGCCCGTCCCGCGCCAGCAGCCATCCCAGCGCCACCGAGCCAAACCCCGACCCCGTCGCACGCAGGAAATGCCGCCGGCTCAGGCCCATCGAGGCCTCGCCATCCTCCCGCGCCGTCCGTCCTTCACCCCTGTTCATCGCAAGTGCACAAACTCGTTCGAGTTCAACAACGCCCATGCCACGTCCGCCAACGTGCCGCCCCGCGCCATGTCCACGGCCATCGCCAATTCCTCCCGCCCCGGCCTCCGTCCCAGCGCCCTCGTCCACAACCACGCCACCTGCCGGTCCAATGCCCCGGGATGCACCGACATCGCACGCTCCGCCGCGCGCTCCGCCTGCCGCTGGACGAAGGTCCCGTTCATCAACGACAACGCCTGCAACGGCGTGGTCGTCGAGGCGCGCACCGGCGTCCGCGTCGAGAACTCCGGGCAGTCCAGCCCATCCAGCAGCGGGTCCCGCGCGGAATGCACGCCTGTCCGGTACAACGTCCGGCGCGCGAACTCCGCCCCCACCTTGTCCGCGGCAAAATACTCGTTTTGCCCGCCCCCGCCCCGATGCTCGAACGCCCGGAACCCCGGTCCGCCCATGTCGCGGACCAACTCGCCCGACACCGCCAACATCGCGTCCCGCACCACCTCCGCCTCGTGCCGTCGCGCCGGGAACCAGCCCAGCAACGACGCCGGGTCCAGCCCCGGCGGAAGCTTCGCCCCGGCCGTCGCCACCGGCCGCGACGCACGCCCAAACGCCTCCGTCGTCAGCAAGAGCCGGTGGAGGCTCTTCAGCGACCCGTTCCCGCGCGCCGGGTCCACGAACCAGCTCGCCAGCCATTCCAGAAGCTCCGGATGCGTCGGTCGCTCGCCCATCGTCCCAAGGTCGTTCGGCGACCCCACCAACCCTCGACCAAAGTGATGCTGCCACACGCGGTTCACGATCACGCGGGCCGTCAGCGGGTTCATCCCCGACGCCACCCACTCGGCGAACCGTAGCCGACGCTCCCGCTCCCCCGCATCCGGCTTCAGGCCCAGCTCGCCCGGCCAGCATGCCATCAAGCCCGGCGCGCCAGGGGCCACCAACGCCCCGGGACGCGACGGCTCCCCGCGCCCCAGCACGCGCGTCGGGCCGGGCTCCCTCGCCATGGCCGCGTACGCGCGCGCCTCCACCATGGAAGGCAAGGACCTCGCAAGCCCGGCTCGCTCCGCCATCAACGCCTCCCGCTCCCTCATCTCCCCGGAAGTCCGCAGCGAATCCCGGCCCGACAATCCCGGCATCGCCGCGTCCGGCCCCGCCTCGAAGGATCGCCGAACCTCCTCCCCGATCAACGCACGGTCATAGACCCGCGCCTCGTCCACCGCCCCCCGCAGGAACGCATTCCCGCCGCCCGTGTGACGTTGCCCCACCAGGATCCGCGCGTCCTTCGCGTACCGCGGCACCGGCGCGCCCCCGGGAACGTAGGATTCCCCCAGCACCGTCCCGTTCCGGTAAAACGTGATCCGTCCGTCCATCGCACGGGTCAGCGCCACGTGCAGCCGCTCCCCGGTCCCGGCAGCCTCCGCCGCGCCGCCAAGGCTTCGTGTCCTCGCAAACCCCTCCGAGCCCGCCATCCATTTCCCGGCCTCGCGCTCGCCGAAAACGATGGAGTCAAACTCCGCGCCATTCGCCGACTCGATGCTCACCACGCCTCCGCCCCGTTGCCCGAGCCCGTCCAGCTCGACCCACGCCTCCAGCGTGAACTCTCCCAGCTCAACGCCCAACGCGCTCCCACGCGCATGCCCGCCACGCCCATCCAACCACAGCCTTCCATCGGCAATCGTCGCTCCCCCCTCCAGTCGCACGCCCATGTCCCCCGCCGCGTCCGCGACACCCGCCCTGAACGACCATCGTGTCAACGGCGCCACCAAGCCCCCGCTGCCTGCGCCATGCCGCGCGTCTGCCAACGCATCCAGTTCCGACAGCCGTCGCGTCACCGAGCCCAGCCGCTCCGACCGCCGTCGCTCCCGTTCCTTGGCCTCCTCCACCTCGCGGGCCGTTGCATGCGACCGATCCCCGTGGAATACCCCCGCGAACACCGCCCGCTCCCGGTAGTAGTCCGCCTGCGGGATCGGGTCGAACTTGTGCGCATGGCAGCGGGCGCAGTTCAACGTCAGCCCAAGGAACGTC
>CAIYFP010000589.1 GCA_903925515.1 uncultured Verrucomicrobiota bacterium | reverse complement strand
CGCACTTCCGAGTGTCGGGGCCGAGTGACAGCGGCGTCCGCAGCGGCATCCTGCCGCTGGACGTGATCCAGCCAAGGCGGATACGGCCCTGCCACGCTTGCGCCGGCCTACAACCTGGGCCGGCCGACCCCACTCTCACCTCGGGGCGAGGTCTCGTAGGGATCCCACCGGGCCTCTTTGCCCTGATGGGACGGCCCTTTGCTTGCCTTGAAGCCCGCCTTGACCGCCGTTCCTAGGCTGAAGCCGCCATCTCAAATCGACGCCAACGGCGCATCGTCGGGCCGCCCCACCAAGTGCAGCAGGTTGCCCTCCCCATCCTCAAAGAACAAAACTTGCCCGCCGCCGCCCGCCGCCTTCACGGACTCCCTGAACATCACGCCCCTCGCAGCAAGCTCACGGCGCGCCTCCTCGATGTCCTCCACGCGCAATGCCAGGTGACGGAAACCCGCGTTCCCGTTGACCGACGTCCCTTCCAGCAAGGCATGGGCCTTGTAAATCTCCAGCAGGCAGCCTCCCGGAAGCCGCACAAACACCGCCGGCGGCATCTTCCCGTCGTTCCAAAGCTCGGTCCCACCAAGGCACCGAACATACCAGTCCGCCAGCCCACGCGGATCCGCCGCGGCCAACCCGACATGCTCCACCCGGATGTTCATGCGCTTCATCCCTCCTCCCGAGGCCATCAAGTTACGCCCGGGGCCCCGGTCCTCCCAAAGTACAGCGGCAAAGACCCCATGTGCATTCCATCCACGGCAATATCCGTCGTGTACTCCCCAAAAACACCGAGCTTCAGTCCATTGATGTTCACCACAAGGTTGAAGGTCGCGCTCTGAGCATGCTCCGGGAACGGCACTGCAACCTGGGCCTCCACGTTCGGAATGACGCTCCGCCCGTCCGCGTCAGCCACGCTCACCCGAAGCTTGTGAGCTCCTTCCTCCACCCGGTGAAACCGAATCCGCGCCACCACGGCGCACCTCGGGATCACATGGGGCGCCTGCGGTGCCCCCACATGGTCGAACGCGCCAAGGATGCAGAGCTTCCCGCCATAGTCCGACGCGGACTCGCACAGGGTGAAGATTTCCAGTTTCACAGGCTTATCCTATTCACTGGCCGGTTCAACGCCATGGCAAACACCCGCCGCCCGGTCCCATGCAGGGGAACCCTTCCCCGGAACGGCAAGGCCCTTTCCCATGTCATGGAAAGGGCCTTCGATGCCGCCCAAGTCGAACTAGGCGTTGGACGGTGAGGCGGTCCCGACGTCGATGACCGGGCCGGAGCCCGAGACCGGCGTGGCAACGCCGATCGAGGGGCGCTCTCCCTTGTGCCACCACAGGACCAACGCGGATGCGATGTAGATGGACGAGTACGTGCCCGTGATGATGCCGCAGAGGAACGTGAAGGCGAAGTCGTTGATCGCGCCGCCGCCAAACAGGTACAGGATGATGGTTGCGATGAAGACCGTGCCGGAGGTGATGATCGTTCGGCTGAGGGTCTCGTTGAGCGCGGTGTTGATGATCCCCGAGAACGAGCCGCGCTTGCCCAACCTGAGGTCCTCGCGGATGCGGTCGAAGATCACGATCGTGTCGTTGATGGAGAACCCGATGATCGTGAGGAGTGCGGCCACGAAGGTCGCGTTGAACTGGCGCCCCAGCCCGCCTTCATGGAATAGCCCCGTGAGGCAGTACAGGCCGATCGTCATGAGCACGTCATGGACGACGGCGAGCACGGCGCCGACGGCGAAGCTGAACTCATAGCGGAACGCCACGTACACGAGGATGCCGAACAAGGACAGGAGGGACGCGATGATCGCGGACTTCTGCACGGCGAAGCCCACGGCCGGGCCGACGGTGTCGAGGGCGACGCGGTCGAACTTGGCGTCCGGAAAGGCCTTCTTGAGCACCTGCTCGGCCCGGGTTCCGTTGCTGGCCTCGCCCCTCGCGGCGGCCTCGTCGCTGTGGGCGACGATGACGTTGAGGAACTGCTTTCCGGAGCCGGGGTCGGTCTCGTAGCGAACGGCGGCCTCGCCGAGCTTGAGCTCCTCAAGGGCCTTCCGAAGCGCGCCGGTGTCGGGCTTCCTCGACTCATCGAAGCGCATGACGAGGGAGTCGCCACCCGCGAACTCGACGCCGAGCATGTTCCCGCCGCGGACAAAGATGCCGTAGCCAAGCCCAACGAGGATGACGAGCCATGACAGTGCGAACGCGGGCTTGGCGACCTTGAGGAAGTCCACTTGGGTTCCCTTGATCAGTGCCATCATCGGCAGCGACTTGCGCTCGCCCGTGGCCAACCATGCGTCAAACACGAGCCGCGTCACGACCAGGGCGGTGAACATCGAGACGATCAAGCCCACCGTGAGCGCCACGCCGAATCCCTTCACGGAGCCGGTGCCGAGGATGATGAGGAGCACCGAGGTGATGAGGGTGGTGAGGTTGGAGTCGAGGATGGTTCCGAAGGCCTTGGAGTAGCCCGCCGAGATGGCGCCGCGGACGGACTTGCCCGCATGCAGCTCCTCGCGCATGCGCTCGTAGATGAGCACGTTCGCGTCCACCGCCATGCCGATCGTCAGCACGATGCCCGCGATGCCCGGCAGCGTGTACGTCACGTCCAGCGAGCACATGACCCCCAGAAGCAGGAGCACGTTCAGCAAGAGGGCGATGTTCGCGACCACGCCCGCAAGGAGGTAGTAAGCCAGCATGAACGCCGCCACGGCGACCACGCCGTACACGGCGGCACGAATGCCCGAGGCGACGGAGTCCGCGCCCAGCGACGGATCCACGCCGCGCTCGTCGATGATGCGGAGGGGCACCTTGAGCGGGTTGTCGAGCGCCGACGCCAGGTCGATGGCCTCCTTCTGGTCGAAGCTGCCGGTGATCTGGCCGGAGCCCCCGGTGATCGGCGTCTGGATGTTGGGCGCCGAGATCACCTCGCCGTCGAGGACGATCCCAAGGCGCTGCCCGACCTGCTTGGTCGTCACGTCCGCGAAGATGCGCGCGCCCTCGGAGGTGAGGGAGAACAGGATGATGGGCTCGCCCGTCATCGGGTTCAGGGACACGTCCGTGGACCGGATGTACTCGCCGGTGAGGCCCTGCTCGGGGGCCTTCTTGATGATGATGGGCTCGACCGACTGGCGACCGGTCTTCTTGTCCTTGATCACGATGCCCTTGCGCTCGTACCCGGGCGGGATCAGGCCGGAGGCAAGGTGCTCCTGCATGCGCGGGTCGAGCATGCGGAACTCCAGGAATGCCGCGCGGCGAAGTTGCTGCCGGGCATTCTCCTTGTCGGCCTCGGTCAGCCCCGGGAGCTGCACGAGGATGCTCTTCTCGCCGGCCGGCTGGATGATTGGCTCCGCCACGCCCAACGCATCGACACGCTTGCGCAGCACGGAGATGGCCTGCTCGACGAGGATGTTGTCGCCGCGGCGCGACAGGAAGCTTTCCTCCGGCGGGGCGTTGGTGCCCTTCGCGACCGCGTTGGTTCCGCCGGGGGCGTTGGTGGGGGCGACCTTGGTCGTGTCGAGCTCAAGAAGGAACGAGGTGCCGCCCTTGAGATCGATGCCGAGCTTGAAGCGCGACGCGGACTCGCGCTGGACGCGGTTCAAGATCTGCTGCGTCGGGGGAAGGGTGGACGCGCCGGGGAGGACATAGTTGGTGGGGAAATACTTCCGGATGTCGTGGCTGCCGATTGCGGCGAGGAGGTTCGTGTAGGAGATGGAGGTTTGCTCCTGGGCATTGGCCTTCTCGAGCTCCCGCGCCTTGGCCACGATGTCCGCCAACGCCTTGTCCGGGTTCAGGCGGGCTGTCCGGTCGAATTGCTCGACGAGGTTGCGGTTCTTGTAGGGAAGAATCTCGGTGGTCGCCCATGCAATGGTGAACAGGACGAAGAGGAACTTCCAGAGGTGGCTACGATTCATGGTGCTGTTGGAAAGGGTTTGGCGGGATGCCGGGATGCAAGGGGTCGGGCCTAGCGGCTCTCGGGCGCGTTGGACGGAGCCTCCGAGCCTTGGAGCACCTGCGAGATGGACGACTTGACCACCTCAAGCTTGGTGTCGGCCGACCGTATCGTGACGGTGTGTTCCTTGATCGAGACAACCGTCGCGACGATCCCGGAGGAGGTGGTGACCCGGTCGCCGGGCTTGAGGTTTGCCAGCAAGGCAGCCTGCTCCTTGGCCCGCTTCTGCTGCGGCCGGATCAGCAGGACCCAGAACACCACGCCCATGACCACGATCATACCGACCTGGTAGATCATCTGCTGCTTCTGCGCGTTGGGGTCCGCGTTGGAAGCCGGTGGCGTAAGGGCCAGCAAGGCGGCAATCATTTGTTGAGACATGCGACTCGTGAAAAACGAGGGCGAATCCTAGAAATGAAGCCCCGATTGGCAAGCATGGCGTTTTCTGGCAGCAACGTCCTCCGAATGGCATCCACCTCGCCCTTCCCGCTCAAGCCGCCCGCCTCGTCCTCGCAAGGGCCGACGACCTTCCCCCGCCGGAACGTCGGGAATCGTCAAAAGACGGGGTCGCATCCGCCTCGCAACCCATGCTCCCATCTCGCATGACGTCGAGGCAGCCATGGGATCGCGGCACGTCGGCCTACACGCTGACCGAGGTGCTGGTCGTCTGCGCCATCATTGGAATCCTCGCTTCCATGCTCATGCCCAGCGTGACCCGGACGATCCAGAACGGAAGGCGGGCACGCTGCGCCGGCGGCCTGCGACAGGTGGCCATCATCATGAGTGCCTATGCCCACGACCACTTCAACCACTACCCCCAGTCCGTGCCGCGCGCCGACGGCGGGGCGCAGGAGGACAACGCCATCGTCCCCGTCTCCCATGGCATCATGGCCCTGCATCCGGGCGCGTTCCATGTGATGGCCGACGACTTCAAGACGCCCCAGGTGCTGGTCTGCCCGGTGACCAAGTTTTGGCTGCCCCGGGTCCGGGACCTCGGCATGACCAACATCAGCTACGCGCTCAACCTCCATGCCCAGCATGGCGAGTCTTCCGTGCCGCTTTTGTCGGACTCGACCCTTTCCACGACATGGAAGGAGCTGAAGGAGTTCCCGCGCCACGGCACCAACATCGAGTTTCGGTTCACGTTCGAGCGCCACCAAGGGCTCGGCAACGTGGCCTACGGCGACAGCCATGTGGAATCGCGCAAGAAGTTCCAGGCGGAGCGTCCGGCCCGGGCCCCGGCTTCGTTGCGACCTCGGTACTGAAATCCTCAAGGCCCAGCCTGCTGCAACCGCCGCCGAGG
>CAIYFP010000588.1 GCA_903925515.1 uncultured Verrucomicrobiota bacterium | reverse complement strand
TGGACGATCAGCTTGAGCCGGGCGATGCGCTGCGGGGCCGTCCAGCTGATCCAGCGGTCCCGGTCCTTGAGGGCGTAGCAGGCCGGCCCCCACGCGAGGAGCGCGACGGGCTTGGAGGCGATCTCGACGACCTGACGGAGGAAGTCTCCCACTTGGCGCGAGGCGCCGAGGTCGTGGGAGTCCTCCAGTTGTGCGTCAAACCAAGCGCGTTCCTCGGGGCTGTTGAGCACCCGCACGACGGGCAGCGAACTGGCATCGGTGGAGGGCGGTGGAGAGGTCTTCATCCCACGCCAACCAAGCCTGAACGAGGGCTTCGTGTCTATCCAAATCGGAAACAGCCCATTTTCGAATTCCTTGTCTCTTCACAGGAAAAGACCCTGGGACGGGGAGGGCCCGGCATGGATTCGCGCTGGCCGTGGAACGGCGAGTGGGGCCATGGTCTCGCCATTCCATGAACTTCACCTGCCATGCGGCGCGCGTGCTTGCGACGGGCCTCCTCCTCGCGGTCCCCAACGTGGCGTCGGTCGCGGCCGACTTCGTCGTGACCGGCGGCCCGGCGCGCCCGGTGATCGCCGCCGATTACCAGGCCCGTCGCCTCGGCGAGGTGGACGCCAGCGGGAGGCTCCTCTGGCAGGTCCCCATCGGCGACATCCATGACCTCTGGGTCCTTCCCAACGGACACCTGTTGACCCAGACCAACTGGACCCGGGTCGTGGAGCTGGACCGCGACCATCGGGTGGTCTGGAGCTACGATGCCGCCACGATGAACGGCAACGCCGGCCGCAAGGTCGAGGTCCACGCGTTCCAGCGCCTCCCCGACGGCCTCACGATGATCGCCGAGTCCGGCCCCGGGCGCATCATCGAGGTCGATCGCGACGGCCGCATCCGCCGTGAGGTCAAGCTCCGCATCGACCGTCCCGACGCGCACCGGGACACGCGGCTCGCGCGGAGGCTGGACAACGGCCACTACCTCGTGTGCCACGAGGGCGACTCGATGGTGCGGGAATACGACGGCTCCGGGCGCGTGGCATGGAGCCATGCGGTGACGTCGGCGGACGGCAAGCCCGCCGCCGTGTACTCGGCCTCGCGGCTGTCCAACGGCAACACCTTGATCGGCGCCGGCAACGGGCATCGCGTGATCGAGGTCAACCCCGCCGGGCGCGTCGTCTGGAGCATCGAGGAGAAGGACCTGCCGGGCGTCACCCTCGCATGGGTCACCCTCACCGAGCGCCTGCCCAACGGGAACACGTTCGTCGTCAACTGCCATGCCGGCCCGGACCAGCCGCAGTTGATCGAGGTGACCCCGGCCAAGACGGTTGCCTGGTCGCTCAAGGACTTTCGCAACTTCGGCAACGCCCTGCCCATCGCGCGGCTCCGGATGCCTTGATCGCGATGGATGCGCCCCGCACAACGCACGCCATGGGATGGCCCGACGCGGGTGCATGGGCGTGGCATGACCCCCGCATGCGGCTGCTGGCATGGTGGCTGGGCGTCGCCGTCGCGTTGGCCGGGGCCCGCGCGGGCGAAACAAACCGGCCGTGGGCCTTCACGCCGGTCGTGCGCCCCGCCGTTCCGGCCGTTCCGGGGGCCCGGCCGGGAAATCCGATCGACGCGTTCGTCGAGGCACGCCTGGCCAAGGCGGGAATCCAGCCCAACCCGAGGGCTTCCCGTCGCGTGCTGCTGCGGCGTGCCACGCTTGGCATGGTGGGGTTGCCGCCCACGTTCGAGGAGGCGGAGGCCATGGAGCGGGAATCAAGGCCGGACGCATGGGAACGGCTCGTCGAACGCCTGCTCGCCTCGCCGCAGCTCGGCGAGCGATGGGGACGTCATTGGCTCGACGTGGTCCGGTTCGCGCAAAGCAACGGGTACGAGCGGGACGGCGAGAAGAAGCTCGCATGGCGTTACCGCGACCATGTCATCGCCGCGTTCAACCGGGACCAGCCATGGGACCAGTTCGTGCGCGAGCATCTCGCGGGCGACGAGATCGAGCCGTTCACCCCGGGCGCGATCGTGGCCACGGGATTCCTCCGGCTGGGCGTCGTGGACGACGAGCCGGACGACGCCGAGATGGCGGTGTTCGACGACCTCGACGACGTGGTCTCGACGACGGGCGTGGCGTTCATGGGGCTGACGCTGGGCTGCGCCCGATGCCATGACCACAAGTTCGACCCGATCCCGCAGGCGGACTACTACCGGTTGCTCTCGTTCTTCCGCGGGTTGATGCCCGCGAAGCACGTGACGGACCCGAGCCAATCCACGGCGCACGTCCCCTTGGCGGACCCGGCGGCCGTCGCGGGGTGGCGCCAGGAGCAGGCCGCGCGCATCCGGGAGCTGGAGGCGGCGGTGGCGGGGGCCAAGGACGACAAGGCGCGCAAGGAATTGCAGGGACGGCTCGATCCGCTGCGGAAGGCGCTCCCGCCATTCGAGCTGGCCCTGGGCGCCCGCGAGGGCGGGGCGACGCCGCCGAAGACGTTCGTCCTCCGGCGCGGCAGCGCACGGACGCCCGGCGAGGAGGCCCCGCCGGCGTTCCCCGTGGCGTTGGCCGCGAACGGCGCCCCGCAAGCGTTGGCCGAGATGCGCCCCGGGCCCGGCGCAACGTCGGGCCGGCGCCGGGCGATGGCCGAATGGCTGGCCTCGCGCGAGAACCCGCTGACGGCGCGGGTGATCGTGAACCGCCTTTGGCACCATCACTTCGGGCGCGGGCTGGTGCGCACGACGGGGGACTTCGGGGCGGCCGGGACGCCGCCGACGCACCCGGAGTTGCTCGACTGGCTGGCGAGCGAGCTGATGGACCACGGGTGGTCGTTGAAGCACGTGCACCGGTTGATCCTGACGAGCGAGGCATGGATGCGTTCGTCCCACGCGGACCCGGGCATGGCGGCGGCGCGGGTGGATCCCTCCAACGACCTTCTGTGGCGCCAGAACCTCCGCCGGATCGAGGCCGAGGCCGCGCGCGACTCCGCGTTGGCGGCCAGCGGCGACCTCAACCTCGAGGCGGGCGGGCGTGGCTTCTTCCCCACGTTGGCCGGCGAGGTGCTGGAGGGCGGCTCCCGCCCGGGCACCGACTGGGAGGTGTCCCCGGCGTCGGAACAGGCCCGTCGCGCGGTGTACGCGTATGTGCGGCGGACGTCGCCGGTGCCGTGGATGGAGGCGCTGGACTACAGCAACGCGACGGTGCCGTTGACGGAGCGGCCGGTGACGACGGTGGCGCCGCAGGCGTTGCTGATGTTGAACGACGACTTCATGCGGGCACGCGCGCGGTCCTTGGCGGAGCGCTCGGGCGCTTCGGGCGCTTCGGGCGCTTCGGGCGCGTCGGTGGCGGCGGCGTTGACGAATGCCTGGCGGCGCGTCCTCGCGCGGGACCCGGCCGGGCGCGAGCTGGCGGTGGCGCTGGACCATACGGCGCGTCACGTGGCGTCCGCTCGCGCCGTCGCCACGCGGTTCACCGTGCGTTCGGACGTCCCCGCCACCATGAACGCGTCGTTCTTCGGGCAGTTGCGTCCGTCCCACTTCGTGACGGGGCCATCCGGATGGACGCCGTTGCGCGGGCATTGGCCGGACCAGTATGAGGGGAACCAAATCCTGCACCGGGGCGAGGGCCCGGCGATGCTGGCCCCGGGGCCGGTGTTCCGGGAGGGGACGGTGACGGCGCGATTGCTGCCGCACGCCGGGCTGGAGCGGGGCGGGCTAATCCTCGCGGCGCGCGCGATGGGGCATCGGGTGGGCGGGCTTGAGGTGATGCTGGAGCCGCGCGAGGGGCGCGTCTCCTTGCTTGGGCTCGCGCCGGACATCCGGGTGCTGGGGATGATCGCGGCGCCGGACTGCAAGGACGGCGCGGACGTCCGGGTCGAGCTCGGGGAGCGCCGCGTGCGGGCATGGGTTTCCAGCCCGGGCGTTGCGGCGACCGCATCCTGGGGCGCCCCGGGGATCGACGTGGCGTGGCCGTCCTTCCTCAAGGATCCGGGAACGGTGGGCCTGCGGGCGTGGGGAGCACCGTTGAGCGCCGAGGACATCACGGTGGAGGCGGGCGGGGCGCGGAAGCGCGTCTTGCCGGACCCGGTCGAGGTGGACCCGGCACGGCGGGCGTTGGAGGCGACATGCCTGATGTTGCTGAACCTGAACGAGGCGATCTACGTGGAGTGAACGGCGCGATGAACTCCGGGAT
Source organism: uncultured Verrucomicrobiota bacterium (assembly GCA_903925515.1). GTDB lineage: Bacteria > Verrucomicrobiota > Verrucomicrobiia > Limisphaerales > UBA9464 > UBA6176. The sequence goes on along the minus strand of CAIYFP010000588.1, from coordinate 6,108 downwards.
GAACAGGCCGACGGTTGCGATGGGGGCGCGGAGGCAGTTCCTGTGGCAGATGGGGGCAGGCTTCACGGGGCTCGCCTTGTCGGGGTTGCTGGAGCAGGACGGCTTCCATGGCGGGCGTGCGCGCGCTGCGGTCGGGCCGCACGCCGGCCTCCCTGCGGATGCCGCCGCGGACGCTGGCGCCGCCCGTGGCCCCATGGCGGAGCGTCCGCCCCACCGGCGCGCGCCCGCCAAGGCCTGCATCTTCCTGTTCATGTACGGCGGGCCGTCCCAGATGGACTTGTTCGACTACAAGCCGGAGCTGCAACGGCGGCACGGGCAGTCGATCCATGTCGAGCAACGACGGCGCGACGTGAAGCAAGGCAGGCTGCTGGGCTCTCGGCGCGAGTTCCGCCAGCACGGCAAGTCGGGGCTGTGGGTGTCGGACGCGCTGCCTCACCTCGCGCGCCATGCGGACAAGCTCGCCGTGATCAAGTCGTTGTACTCGGACTCGTTCGCGCACGGGTCGGCGATGTTGCAGATGAACTCCGGCCGCATCCTGCAAGGGTGGCCGTCCATGGGTTCATGGCTCTCGTACGGGCTGGGCACGCCGAACCGCAACCTGCCCGGGTACGTCGTGATGCTGGACCCGCGCGGGGGACCGATCAGCGGCGCGGCCAACTGGTCGGCGGGGTTCATGCCTGCCGCGTATCAAGGGACGGTGTTCCGCGCCTCGGGCCAGCCCTTGCTCAACCTGGACCCGGGCATCGGGCAGACGCCGGGAATGCAACGGGACCTGATCGACGCCGCGAACCGGCTGAACGCGGAGCACGCGGCGATGCACCCGGGGCACTCGGAGCTGGAGGCGCGCATTGCGAGCTACGAGCTCGCGTTCCAGTTGCAACGCGAGGCGCCCGAGGCCCTCGACCTGTCCTCCGAAAGCGCCGCGACCCTCGAGATGTACGGGGCCAACGAGGGGCGTCCCGGCGACCATCCCTTGGCCTTGGGCCCGGCCCCGTTCGGCCGCCAATGCCTCATTGCGCGGCGCCTCGTCGAGCGCGGGGTCCGGTTCGTCCAGATCTACCATGGCGGCGGGCACCAGCAGCAGAACTGGGACGCCCATTTCGGCGTGGAGGAGAACCTTCGCATCCATTGCCCCGAGATCGACCGCCCGATCGCGGCGTTGCTTTCGGACCTTGAGCAGCGCGGCCTGCTGGACTCCACGTTGGTGGTTTGGGGCGGCGAGTTCGGGCGGCAGGCCATCAGCCAAGGCGACAAGGACGGCCGCGACCACAACCCGCTCGGGTTCACCTATTGGCTCGCCGGCGGCGGCGCGCGCGGCGGCGTCAGTTATGGCGAGACCGACGAAATCGGCCAGGCGGCGGCGCGTGACCGGCATCACATCCGGGACCTGCACGCGACCATCCTGCACCTCATGGGCATGGACCCGATGCGCCTGACCTACCTCTATGGCGGCCTCGAGCAGAAGCTGACCGGCGTGGTGGAACCCGAGGTCATCCACGCGCTCATGGGCGCGTGAAGGTGAGCGGGTCCCCATTTTCACGACCGCCCGCCAACCCGGGGCGATGCAGCTCGAAGGAAAGGAATCGCTCCGGCAAGGCATCGGCACCCCTTCCGAGTTTGGTCCGATGCCGCCCGGCTTGAGTTCGGGGGCATGCGGAGGATCCTTCCCCATGCGCCCGGGGGGTTCCCCGGGGAACCCCGAGAGCGACCCCGCTCCGGCACCCCCATGCCAACTGGACACGCTCGGCTCCAGCCTCCGATTTGGCTCGATGATGGACCCGACCGCATAAGTCAGGCGCAACACCCGGGACGGTTTGACGGAGTTCCGGAGGGCCAGGACGAGGGAATCCCACGCCGACTTCTTGGGTGGTCCCAGGACATCCTTGAGCACCCGGCGGATGGCACGTTGGATAGGGTCCTCGGGCTGATCCCCCACCACCACGGGATCGATGTCCTCGCTGTATCGTGCGGCGGGTTCCAGATGAACCTTGTGCAGCAGGGTTCCACCCCGCATGGCAATCTGGTCGCGAAGGAAGCGATCCTCGAACAACGCCACCATCGCCCGACACAGAAGCAGATCTTGCTCGATCTGGTACTGGGCAGCCCAGGGAACGACGGCTTGGTGGGCGAGGATATCCCGCCGGGTGATGGGCGTCATACCTTCAGCTCGGCAGAGTTGTTAAGCGCCTGCCACCGGCTCGCCACCGGGAGGTCGCTCGCATCTTCGCCACCGGAGGGCACCAGCTTGACCGGGACCAACCGCGGTGGCAGCCACTCAAGCACAACCTTCGCCAAGTCCCTTTCGCCAATCGCCTCCAGAACAAACCCCAACCGCTGCGCCACCGAGACCTCGTGCTCGGCATCCAGCACCCGTCGTAGCTCCCGACGGCGCAAACGGGAGGCGAAGGGCCGAAGGGTCTCTGCGGCGCGCCCCATCCCCCCAATGCTGCCGGCGTGGCGCACCAGATCGTAGGCCGTGGCTTCCGGCGTGCTCACTCGTATGGGCGCAACCGCCCCCTTCGGTTGCCGCGTCGGCGTGTGCTGAAGATGTCGTTTCACGAAAAACCGAAGCTGCGTGCGTCCCACCCGGATCGGACGGAGAGCACGGTCGGTCATGATCTGGGTTACTTGGACGGCTTGTGGATTCGCCCCGTACAGGCTCGCGGCCGATTGCAGGGCGAGGTAGTAGGGTCGCCCCAGCCAGTCGAAGTAGTCCTGCAACCACCCACCCACAGGAGGCGCTCCCAGACCGCGGTGCTCTGGACCCACGATCAGGAAGAATGGTTGCCGCGGCGACACCCGCACGACCTTTGGCCCCAGACGCAGCAACTGGAACCGGGCTGCGATGGCGGAAAGCCCGGTCTCGGAAGCCAAATCTTCCAAGGAAAACGCGACCCGGCCCAAGGCCAGTCGTGCTTCTACGAACGCCGCAGCCGCACCGGTTTGTCGTCTGCCTTGGTCTGGATGACCCGTTTTCAACGTATTCGGGTCGAAGCGTCCAACGCTACGTTACGCAAACGCTTTAGCGAGACATTCCACTGCCCATCGAGGGGCAACGGGGTCCCATCCGAACATGGCTCAGGCAAGGATGGGCCGGATGACCTCGCCGTGGACGTCGCTGAGGCGGAAGTCGCGTCCGCCGAAGCGGAAGGTGAGGCGTTCGTGGTCGATGCCGAGGGCGTGGAGGACGGTGGCCCAGAGGTCCTGGACGGTGCAGCGGTCGTGGACGGCATGGTAGCCGAGGTCGTCGGTGGCCCCATGGATGACGCCGCCTCGGATGCCGCCGCCGGCGAGCCAGACGCTGAAGCCATAGGGGTTGTGGTCGCGTCCGTCGGAGCCTTGGGCGAACGGGGTGCGCCCGAACTCGCCGGCCCAGACGACGAGGGTTTGGTCGAGGAGCCCGCGTGACTTGAGGTCGCGCAGCAACGCGGCGATGGGCTGGTCCACCTGGAACGCCATTTCCTCGTGCCCGACCTTGAGGCCGCCGTGTTGGTCCCACGGGTTGCCGGCCTGGCCGGACTCGGAGGGGCGCGCGAGGCAGGTGAGCTCGACGAAGCGGACGCCGCGTTCGACGAGGCGTCGGGCGAGGAGGCATTGGCGGGCGTACTCGGCCTTCTGGCGGTTGGGGGAGTCGAGCCCGTAGAGGCGCCGGGTGGCGTTGGATTCGCCGTGGAGGTCCATGAGGCCCGGGACGGCGGCCTGCATGCGATAGGCGACCTCTTGGTTGAGGATGGCGGCCTCGACGTGCGCGGGGCGTGCGAGGTGGGCGAGGAGTTGCTGGTCGTGGGACTGGACGAAGGCGAGGCGACGGCGCTGGCGAGGGTCGGGCTCGCGGGGCTGGATGTTGGCGAGGGGTTCCTGGGCGGTGGGATCGATGAGGGAGGCTTGGTGGACGGCCGGGAGGTAACCGTTGCCGTAGAGGCCGACGCCGCCGAGGGGCACGCCGCCGCTGGCGAGGACGACGAAGCCGGGGAGGTTGTCGCACTCGGAGCCGAGGCCGTAGCTGGTCCATGCGCCGGCGCTGGGGTGCCCGGCGAGGGTGAAGCCGGTGTGGAGGAAGTAGTTGGCCTGGGCGTGCTCGTTGCCCTTGCTGGTCATGGAGCGGATGACGGCGAGGTCGTCGGCCATGGAGGCCATGTGGGGAAACAGGTCGGAGACGTCGATGCCGGACTGGCCATGGCGGCGGAAGGACCACGGGCTCGCGAGGATGTTGCCGTTCTGGTTGAACATCGTGGGCTTGACCGGCACGGGCATGGGCTTGCCGTGGTCGCGGGCGAGGCGTGGCTTGGGGTCGAAGCTGTCCACATGGGAGACGCCTCCGGACATGAAGCAGAAGATGACGTTGCGGGCCTTGGGACGGAACGAGGGTGGGCGGGGCTCGAAGGGAAGGGGCGCGGCGGTGGCGCCGGGGGCGCGAAGGGCGGACAGGGCAGCGAAGGCGGCCATGCCGAAGCCGTCGGAGCATCGGGCGAGCATGGCCCGTCGGCTGAGGAGGGAGGCGGATGGCAGCAGGGGAGGGCGCGGGTCAGCGGACATAGAGGAACTCCTTGAGGCAGAAGATGGACTGGGCGAGGTCGGCCCAGACGGGGGCGGCCCCGAGGGATTGGGACTCGGGGACGCCGTGGTCGTGGCACAGGTCGGAAAGGTGTCGGGAAAAAGACGCAACCTCCGCGTCCATGGCGGGGCGTCCGAGGGCGGTGGCGAGCATGTCGCGGATGCGGGCCTCGCGGGGGCGTCCCTCCGCGACGAGCCGTGCGGCCCAGCGCGCCGCCATTTCCCGGACGAAGGGGTCGTTGAGCATGGCGAGGGACTGGGCGGGGACGTTGGTGACGTCGCGGGCCCCGCGCGTGGAGGTGGGCTTGGGCGCGTCGAAGGCTTCGAGGAAGGGGTTGTGGGCGTTGCGACGGATGCGTTGGTACACGCTGCGGCGGCGTTCTCCGTCGAGGGGGCCTTGGGGGCCGCCGCCCTCGGTCTTGCTGGTGTAGTACACGTTCACGCCGGGCCCGCCCATGCGTCGGTCGAGTTGGCCCGAGACGGCGAGGAGGGAGTCGCGGAGGGCCTCGGCGTCGAGGCGACGGACGCGTGCATGGGACAGGAGGTCGTTGGCGGGGTCCGTCTCAGCGGCGCCCCGCGGCGGGATGGGGGAGCGCGCGAACGCGGCGGACGTCACGAGGAACCGAACCATGGCGCGGACGGACCAGCCCTCGCGGACGAAGCGCGCGGCCAACGCGTCGAGGAGCTCGGGATGGGTGGGCGGCACGCCGAGGCGTCCGAAGTTGTCGGGCGTGGGCACGAGGCCGCGTCCGAAGACATGGTGCCAGATGCGGTTGACCATGACGCGAGCGACGAGCGGGTTGGACGGGTGGGACAGGTCGCGGGCGAGGGGCAGGCGTCCCGACCCGGCGGGCGGGTACGGCTTGCCGCCGAGCGCGGCGAGGAACCCGCGCGGGACGACCGGGCCGGGGCGGTTGGGATCACCGCGTTGAAAGAGGGGGAAGTCCTCTCCGGCGACCTCGTGGAGTCCGGGGGCCCGCGTTGGGACCGGGATGGAGGCCTCGGCCTTGCGGAACTGGGCCACGTCGGCCGCGAGGCTGGAAAGCGATGCGAGGTCGGAGGGCAACGCGCCCGATAGAAGGAGGGCGTGGATGAAGGCGACATCCTCGTCGTCCGACGCGTGTTGCCTCCAGCGCTGGACGCAGGCAACGGCATGGTCGGCAAGGAGACGCGCGAGTGCCCCGGGCGAGTCCGGGGGCGATCCCGAGGCCAAGGCCCGCCAAGGCCAGAGCGTTTCCTTCGGGGATTCGGGGCCGTCATGGAAGACGACCTCGCTCACGGCGAACCCGGCGCGTCCGTCTTGGTAGGGCCGCGGGCCGGAGCGGAAACCGCCGGTGGGGAAATCCTCGGCAGTCACCACCTCGATGTGGGCGTGGGAGCCGATGCGGTAGGCGGTGTCGAAGCGGAACCATGCGGGGGCGTCGCGGTCGAGCCCGCGTGCGGGGTAGATGCCGCCGTTGCCGATGGGGTAGTTCTCGATGACGACGCGGGCGTTCGCATGGGAGCCGAGGGCGCGAATGCTGATGTTCGTGGTCCGGATGACGAAGCGCGGCG
>CAIYFP010000587.1 GCA_903925515.1 uncultured Verrucomicrobiota bacterium | reverse complement strand
TGACCGCCGACGGCGGGGCGGCGGTGACGGAGCGGGGCGTGGTCTATTCGCTCACCCGTTCCAACCCCAACCCGGCCATCGGGGGTGCGGGCGTGACCAAGCTGCCCGCCGGGGCGGGCGCGGGCGTGTTCGGCGTGAACGCGACGGGCCTTGTGAAGGCCTCTGACTACACCTTCAAGGCGTACGCCATCAATCGCGTCGGCACGAGCTACTCGGCCGCCGGGACGTTCAAGACCCTGGCGGTGGTCCCGGGAGGCGGGGCGACAACCCTGTCGCTCACGGGCAAGCCCGGCGACCCCACTCGCGAGGGCGGGACCCCGGCGGACGATGACGTTGCGTTCCCGAGCCCCCATGGCGACGGCCTGACCCACCTCGAGAAGCACGCCTTCGGCCTCGATCCCAGCCAGCCTGCCCACGGTGAGTTAAGGATCTCGGGCGACCGCATCACGGCGCCGGGCAAGCCGACGTTGGCCATGGTTTCGGCATCGGGGGCGCCCTCCTTGAGGGCCCGCTTTGTACGGCGCAAGGGGCATGGGACGGGCGGGATCACCTACACGGTCCAGTTCAGCCAGGACATGGCTTTGTGGCTGGCCGCCGAGACGGAGCCCGTCGCGGTGGCGAGCGACGACGTGTTCGAGGTGGTGGAGGTGGCGTTCCCGTCGGGGATGGAGGGGGGCGTCATGGGCTTCTTCCGGGTGAACGTGGCCCGCGCGAGGTGAGCCATGCCAAGGGGGTGGCCCCGACGACCATGGCCGCCGCCCTGAGAAGGCCGAGCAAGGCCTGATTCCTGCCGGACCCCGCTGCGTGTTGCCTCGCCCCGAAAGGGGGCGAGCCACGCGGGCGGGGTCTTGGGCTGTCGGGGGGGAAGGGAACCCGGGCCATGGTTCGGTGGGCCCCCCCCGGTGAATGACATCCGGTCTGGCACCGCGATATCGGCTCGTTGAGTCACATGCGGTGGGTCTGCCGGACCCATCTCAAAAAATCACAAAAAGTCCCGGGCGTTGCCGTTTGGAACAGATGACGGGAAAGCGTCGGCCCTGGCGGGTTGCGCGGATCCCACGAAATAAAGGAGAGAAAGTTCCAACCATGTTCACATCCCGGTCCAACGGCCCAAGATCCGTCACAAAGTGCCCGCCAAACCTTTGGCGATGGGCGGTTTGTCTCCTGTCCAGCACCATCACCCTGAACGCCCAAGGTATCCTGTGGGACCTGGTCCGCGATTTCCCAGACCTGGCCGCCGCCCCGACGGCCACCAACCCCAACGGCGTATGGTCCTATGGGTGGAAGGAGTTCGATGGCGGCGCGATTGGCGTCCTGCCCATCGGGACGTTCCATAGGTCTGAAACCTTGGTTTACGAATCGGGGATTATCGATTGGCAGGACGGAGGCCTAGGCTTGGGGTTTGGCCCAGCGGATGGCGGTCAGGTATGGAAGAACGTCAGCGGTGAAATGATCCATGGGATTCAGCCCGGGGAGGTGTCGGTGAACGCGGACTACAACCGCACCTCCACGATTCGATTTACTGCGCCTACAACGGGCAACTACGAGATTTCTGGAGCCTTTGGCTGGGGGGATGGCGGCAACGGGACGCGAAGCGTCTTCTGGAACGGAACCGAGCTTTGGAGGGCGGCTGGCGCGGGGTCCTTTGATTTCACCGGCGCCAACCAGCTGGTACTTGGCGCGGGCGACACCCTCGACTTTACGGCATGGGGTCATCCCGGCCGATATGGCAACACGCCCGTCTTGGCCACGGTGAACTTGGTTTCGCCAGTCCCCGAGCCGCAGACGTACGGCGTGATGGCGGCATTAGGGTTGGCAGGTTTCGGGATCCATCGCGCTCGCCGGAGGCCGTGCGCATCCGGGAAGCCACCTGCGGCGTAGCCGGCAGGAATGCCAGTGCCGGGGGCGGGACTGGGCTGGCACCCCTCCCGGGTGCGGAGGATGCTGGGGATCGGTGACCGGTGGTATCGCTTCGCTCAATCACCGGCTATCTGCTGCGAAACCTTTGGTTTCGAGCAAGGGATCCCGTGCGGTCCGTTCTTCGGGAGGCCAAGGCGTCATTCCCCAGCATGGGGCTGCCCGGGTTTTTTGGAGAGGGTGAACGGATGGGGGCGTTGGGATCCATCCGGTTGCCAATTCATCCGCGTCCAAGGCCGGAGCCGTGAACCGACGAACTTCTTACGCGGGGATCAGGGGAGCCATGAATGCCTTGAGCCGCCAACACGGGCCATGGCACGTTGCGGCGAGTGACGCCTCCATCCGACAAAGAAAGGGATGAGCCCGTCGAATTCGCCTTCGAGCCTTCCACCCAGTTCATCCGGGAGCAGTTTGGATTGGCGGAGCCCGGCGAGGAGATGGGGCCCTACAAGTTGGTGTCGCGGATTGGCGAGGGGGGCTTCGGGGAAGTCTGGGTGGCGGACCGCAGGGATGCGCTGAAGCAGCGTGTGGCCATCAAGCTCATCAAGCCGGGCATGGACTCGCGTCGCGTGGTGGCGCGCTTCGAGCAGGAGCGACAGGCGCTGGCGATGATGAACCACGAGGGCATCGCCAGGGTCCTTGATGGCGGGATGACATCGCGGGGACGGCCCTATTTCGCGATGGAACTCGTGAGGGGCGAGCCGATCACCGCTTTTTGTGACAGGCAAAGGATGGGGATTCGGGCGCGGCTGGAACTCTTGGCACGGGCCTGCGACGCGGTGCATCACGCGCATATCAAGGGCATCGTCCATCGCGACCTGAAGCCCTCGAACATCCTTGCCTTCAAGGCGGACGATGGGAGTCCCCGGCTGAAGGTGATTGATTTCGGGGTGGCCAAGGCGATCAGCCAACCGTTGACGGACAAGACGATTTATACGGAGACGGGCCACATGCTCGGCACGCCGGAATACATGAGCCCGGAGCAGGCCGACCCGGGTTCCGACGGGATCGACGTCCGCACCGACATCTATTCGCTGGGCGTGTTGCTTTACGAGTTGTTGGTAGGGTCCACGCCATTTGAACCGGGTTTTTTGCGGTCGAAGTCCCACGGCGACATGCAGCGGATCCTGCGCGAGGAGGATCCGCCGACGCCGAGCGCCCGGCTGACGACGGTGTCCGCAAAGGACCAAGAGTTGGCAACCCGGATAGGCAGTGCCCGGGGCGTGGTGCCCAAGGAGTTGGCCAAGGACCTCAGGAACGAACTGGAATGGATCCCGCTCATGGCCATGCGGAAGGATCCGGGGCAGCGATACCAGTCGGCCCTCGACCTTGGCCGGGACATTGGACGCTATCTCCGAAACGAACCGGTCATCGCCGGGCCGGAAACGCATCTCTACAGGCTGGGCAAGTTTTATGCACGGAACCGTCTCGAGCTGCTGATCACGACGGTTGCCGTGGCCAGCGTCGCGGCCTTGGCCGTCGCGATCGTCCAAAAAAAGAGGACATCGGACCTCGCGCGGGACGTGTTTGGGGAGGTGGAAAGGAGACGTCTGGCGAGCGAGGCCTACGTTGCGGCGTTCGCCTCGAGGTGGAGCGAAGCGCGGGATTCCATGCACGCGATCGTCCGGAATATGCCGGGCGACCACTTCGACTGGTACACGCTCCTTGCCTTGGAGGCACATCTTGGCGGGTCAAACCACCTGCCGTGCAGCCATGAGGCCCTGGCAAGGTTTGGGGCGACCGTGGAACCCTTCGAGGCCGAGCGGATCGCCAAGGCTGTCCTGCTCGTCCCATATCCCCGCGACTCGGACATCGTCCGTCTGGCGCTCGGGCTGGCGAGGAAAAGCATGGAATCCGACCCGGCGCATCCATGGAGGCCGAGCTTCCAGCTTTCCCGGGCGTTGGCGTTGTACCGGGCGGGAGACTTTGCCGGGGCCTTGAAGGACTCGGAGGGGGCCTTGGGCAGCTCCGGGACGGACCCGCGCCGGGACGCACTGGTGCATGCGGTCGCGGCGATGTCCTTGAACCGCCTTGGCCGGGCCAAGGAATCACGCGCGCACCTTGAGTCGGCCATGGCACTGGTCCCGCCTCGGATGCTCGACAACGCCGTGGTGACGCCGAGCGAGAGCGACGCCTGGATTGATTGGCTCATGGCGCGGGTTTTGGTTCGCGAGGCGATGGCCGAGATTCCCGGCGGCCAGCCGCGCCAGCCTCGCCAGCCATGATCACGCCATGTCCGGCTCCGGGTGGCATGCGATGGGAGGCGTGAAACGTCGGACACTTGGATGCAAGGTTGAGGCCCAGCATGAACACGACGCCAGGAAGCCCAGGTGCCGGTGGAGGGGAGGAATCCAGAGTGGAGCGGACGCATGGCGCCACGCCCCAAACCCTTTGGACGGCGATGCTCGGGCCGGCGGCGCAAGGGTCGTCGGAGCATTTGGGCGCGCTATTCCGTGCCTACAAGCCCTCCGTCTGCCAGATCATTCGCCAGCACAGGCCATGCCTTGCACCTGCCGACATCGAGGACCTGTACCATGAGTTCGTCCGGGTCTGCCTTCGCCGTGAATTCCTTGCCAAGGTGGACCGATCCAAGGGCCGGTTTCGTCACTTCCTGTGGACATGCGTTCGGAGGTTTCTCCAGGACGACCATGAGTGGCAACGGCGCCGCCCGGAGGCGCACGTGGACGGGCAGGTGGACAACGGCGTGGGCGACGAGGCGGGGATTGAGTTGCCGCAGGCCGACGGCGCCGCATGGATGGCGATGGATGAGGCGTGGGCGCGAATGGTTGAGGCGGTGGCGTTGAAGGCCGTGGATGTCGAAATGCGGGACGCGGGTCGCCCGAGTGCCGCACGGCACGCGATCCTGGTCCGTTTGAAGGGGGCTGCACCCGGCACGCTCAAGGAGGATGCCCACCTGCTTGGGCTGGATGAAGCGAGCTACAACCACCTCTTTTACCAGGCGCGCAACGCATATCGCCGCCATGTGAACACGGAGTTGTCGCGCCAGGTGGACGCTGCGGAGCTGGCCGACGAGGTGGAACATCTTATCCATGTCCTTGCACGCATCCGGCACCGGGATGTTCCGTGATCGGCCGGGGACGCGGCAAAAAAAGGGCGGCCCCGCAGTTGCGGGGCCGCCCATGGAACGTGCGAGCGAACTCGCGTGGGGGGACTAGTAGCGGATCACCAGCTTGCCGCCCTGGGCGCTCACGCTCTTGATGAGGCGCTTGGGCGAGATGGTGAGGAACCCTTGGCCGTTG
>CAIYFP010000586.1 GCA_903925515.1 uncultured Verrucomicrobiota bacterium | reverse complement strand
TGGACGATCAGCTTGAGCCGGGCGATGCGCTGCGGGGCCGTCCAGCTGATCCAGCGGTCCCGGTCCTTGAGGGCGTAGCAGGCCGGCCCCCACGCGAGGAGCGCGACGGGCTTGGAGGCGATCTCGACGACCTGACGGAGGGAGTCTCCCACTTGGCGCGAGGCGCCGAGGTCGTGGGAGTCCTCCAGTTGTGCGTCAAACCAAGCGCGTTCCTCGGGGCTGTTGAGCACCCGCACGACGGGCAGCGAACTGGCATCGGTGTAGGGCGGTGGAGAGGTCTTCATCCCACGCCAACCAAGCCTGAACGAGGGCTTCGTGTCTATCCAAATCGGAAACAGCCCATTTTCGAATTCCTTGTCTCTTCACAGGAAAAGACCCTGCCCAGGTCACATCAACGCCTTAAATAGGACTCGACGATCGCAAAGCGATGCCTCATGGGAAGATGTTTAGTGGTGAGGGTGGTTTAAGGAGAGGTCGCTGGGATGCTCCGGAACCAGAAATCCGTTGGATCGCTGATGCACCGTGAAGGGAGTTGCAGGAGACATGCACAAGACACGAGGGACGAAAAGGCCGGCCAAGTGGGATTCTTGGGGCACAGTCGTGCGGTGGTTTGTCGCAGCCATCCTTGGGGGACTGGTGCCCGCCATAGGTTTTGCTCAGCTCACCCAGGAACCGTTCCGGATCGATGTCAGGAACGTGCTCAGCCCCGACGACACCATTGTCCCGAGGAACGCCAACTCGCCCGCCAACCAGGGCGCGGACAAGGCCATCGACGGTTCAACCGCCACGAAGTTCGTGGACTCCGACAAGGCTTACACCGGTTTCACGGTGACGCCGAAAGCGGGTGCCACGGTGGTGACCGCGATTTCGCTGACCTATGCCAGCGATGCGCCGGAGCGTGATCCGGCGAACTTCGTGCTGTACGGCTCCCTCAATGGCAGCGCCTTCGAGACGATCATCATGGGGAACCTGAATTCCAACCCGGCCCGGCTCAGCACCGAGACCATCCGGTTCGACAACACAAAGGCCTACACGTCCTACCAGGTGCTTTTCCCGAACGTCGCGAACCCCGCCCTTGCCAGCGCCATGCAGATCGCCGAGGTCGCCCTGCTCAGCAGCGTCTCCATCGGCGATGCCAGCCGGGCGTTGAATGGGTTCGTCGGCCTTCCCTACAACAGTGCCGAGGGATCCCCTTGGATCATGTTGACGGGGGGCAGTGTTGATGGGCTGGCGCTGCGTTCTGCGCCGATATCCGACAACGGCATCAGCTCGTTCGAGATCCCTGGAGTGCCCGGTCCGCAGACCGTCACCTGGCAGGCCTTTGTCAGCTCAGAACAGAACTACGACTTCCTCAAGTTCTACGTGAATGGCTACGAGGTGACGTCGCACAGCATGTCGGGTGATGGGGGAGGCTGGACCTCCCGCTCGCAGGAGCTCCCGGCGGGGAAGCATACCCTGCGGTGGGTCTACGCCAAGGACCACAGCATCTCGAGAGGCCTCGATTACGCAGGTCTCGACTCCGTGGTGTTCACCTATCCGCCGGTCCTGGCCAGATCGCCGTCCGGAGCGGCGGTGAACCCTGGGGAGACCCTGAGGTTGACGGCGGTGGGCGGTGGGGGTCCGGGGACCTCCGTGGTTTGGCGACGCACCACGTCTGCCGGCACCACGGTGATCTCCAATGGTGGCCGGATCTCGGGCGCGACCGGGCTGGAGCTGGTCATCACGGGGGCGCAGCTCTCCGATGCCGGGACGTACACCGTCCAGCTGGACAACTGGGCGGGGACGGTGACGAGCGCCAACGCGGTCGTCAGCATCTTGCAACCCCCGTCCATCACCAGCGTGACGCCCGCGAACGCCACGTTGATTCTAGGACAGGCATTGGCGCTGAGCGTGGTGGCGGCCGGCACGCCCCCTTTGTCCTATCAATGGTTTCGCAATGGCACCGCCATCGCCGGGGCCACCTCCGCCAGCTATTCCATAGCATCCATCGCGCTCGGCCAGGCGGGCACTTACACGGTGAGCGTCAACAATGCCCAGGGGTCGGCCACCAGTTCCGGCATCCCCGTCGTCGTCCAGACCGCCCCCCAGATCACGGCCCAGCCTGCCAGTCGGACGGCCGCCATCGGGCGGACCGTGCTGCTCACGGTATCTGTGACCAGTTCGCTCCAGCCGGTGACCTATGCTTGGCGCCGGGGAGGAGTCCCGCTGGTTACTGGCGGACGCCTTTCAGGCACCGCGACCGGCGAGCTGACGATTCTGGATGTCCAGCCTGCCGATGCGGGCTCCTACACCGTCGAGGTCTCCAATGCCGCGGGTTCCGTGACCAGTACGGCTGCCACGTTGACCGTCGTGCCCCTCAACCTCGCCCCCACGTTGGCGAGCATCCCGGCCTTGGCCCGTCTGGAGGATGCGGCCGCGAGCACGGTCAGCCTTTCCGGAATCGACGATGGCAATACCGACCTTGCTCAGGGCCTGACGGTGACGGCGGTTTCCAGCAACCCGTCGGTGGTCCCCGATCCCACGGTGACTTACACCAGCCCTCAGGCTGTCGGAACCCTGTCGGTGACCGGTGCGCCGGGTCGCAGTGGCACGGCCATCATCACCGTGAGGGTTCGAGATGACGGCGGCACGCTGGATGGCGGGGTGGACACCATCGAGCGGCAGTTTGTGGTGACCGTGACCGCGGTCAACGACCCTCCGACGCTGAACCTCCCGGCGAACGTGACGATGTCGGACACCGGTGTAGCCCTCCCCGGTGCGGCCAACACCACCCCGCGGACGGTGACGTTGACGGGGATCTCCGACGGCGAGGGCGGCGCCGTCGGGTTGACCTTGAGCGCGACCTCGGGCAACCCCACCGTCCTTGGCAATCCCACGATCACGTACTCGGGAGGCCCCACCGCAGTCCTGTCGCTCCCGGTCCCGGCGCTGCATTCCAACGCCACCGTCCCGATCACCGTGAGACTTCGGGACTCGGATGGAACCGCCAATGGCGGGGTCGATGTGCTCGAGAAGACCTTCAACGTCCAGGTGGTCGCCATCAACGACCCGCCGACGATCGCGCCCATCGCCAACCTGAACATCGAGGACACCGCCGGCGAGCAGACCGTCACCCTGACCGGGCTCTCCGATGGAGACGCGGGAGGCCAGTCATTGACCATCACGGCCACCTCGAGCCACCCGTCGATCGTCACCGTTTCGCCGGTGGCCTTTGTCGGGCCCAGCTCGCCCCTGCGTTTCAGTCCGGTCGTGGGGGCGGTCGGCACCGCCACGGTCACCGTCACGGTGAAGGACAATGGAGGCACGGCCAACGGTGGGGTCGACACGACCACCCGGACCTTCGTCATCCGTGTGGGCCCCGTGCCACCGGAGATCGAGGTCCCTCCCGCCGACCAGATTGTCGAGTTGGGTCAGACCGCCACCTTCGAGGTGGTGGCGTCGGGCATTGGCCTGACCTACAAGTGGTTCAAGGACGGCGAAGGCGAGATCCCCGGGGCCACGAGTCGCACCCTCCAGGTCCAGGCGGTCGCCACCAATGCAGCCGCCTACCGGGTGTATGTCTTCAATGCCAACCCCGAGCAGATCTACCGGACCGCAGTCGCCGTGCTGACCGTGGTCGGACCTCCGGTGCGCTCGGTGGTGCTGCCGACCCAGCAGGCCGAATTCACCTCCACCCTGGCCCTTTTTTCGGGGGTCACGGCCACCCGGCAATGGCTCAAGGACGGTCAACCAGTGTCCGGGGCCACCGGGGCGTCGCTGGTGATCCCGTCGGCCACCCGGGATTCCGTGGGCGAATATTCGATCAAGATCAACGTGCGCGGGATCGAGTACATCTCGCCTCCGGTCACGTTGCGGCTGAGGACCCCTCTGGCGACCCTCTTCAGCACGGGGCTTGATGATCGTCGAGTGCGCCTGCCCGATCGGGCGGAGGATCCGCACTACACGCTGGTGTCGCCGTCCCCGGTGACGGCAAGGGCCGTGTCGGTCGTGTTGACCCCCGGACAATACCCGTCCTCGGAATGGATCGTGGGCGGCACCAACTCCGCGTGGCTCAGCCCCAGTACCCGCTTGAGGGAGCCCGGTTCCAACTACGTCTATCGGACGACCTTCGACCTGGCCGGGGTCGAGCTGAATTCCGTCGAGATGACGGGAAGTATTGCCGCCGACGACACCGTGACCGCGATCCGTCTCAATGGCGTCGCCATGGAGGGCGTGCCGACGGGCATCGGCTCCCGTGGCTACTCCACCTTCCAGTTCAACCTGACGAATCGTCGGGGGGGTGACCGGTTCATGGACCGGGCCCGACTGCCGTCGGTGGCTGTCGTTGCCGCCACGGGCACTACGATCGGGTCGGGGCGCGATCCGGATGAGCGGCTGGTCTATGGCATCAACATTCATGGCACGGTGAACTCCGTCTGGTGGAGCTGGGTGGCCCCAACGAGCGGGACCTATTCCGTCCGCAGCACCGGCAGCGCCATTCCCGTGATCCTTGCTGTGTGGGACGGACGTGCCGTCTCCAGGTTGAGCTTTCTGGGAGGGGATGATGGCCTCGGACGCGACACCAACACCATCCGGAGGGTCGATTTCACGGCGGTCGCCGGACGGGAATACCAGATCTCTGTGGATGGCTACGGCGAAGCACGGGGAGTCGTGGGCATCGATATCCGTCCGTTGGGCAGCACCGCGACCGCCACCTCGGCCGATGCCCTGCCGAGCGTCGTGCCGGGGATCAACCTCCTCGAATTCGTCGTCCGCAACACCGCCGATCCGGGATCCGATCGCGGGCTGACGGGACTTCGGGTCGAGTTCACCCGGGCCGATGGCGTTGTCCACCCGCCCACGGTCGGCACCGAACCGGTGGGTGGCATCCAGATCTACGGCGGTCGCAAGGAGTTCGCCGTGTCGGGTCGCTTCGATCCGGGGTCCACCTTCCAATGGTACCGGGGCAACACCCTGATCGAGGGAGCCACGGAGCCGTCGCTCCTCTTCAACCGGGTGGAGGACTTTGACGCGGGTTCGTACAGGGTCCGCATCGAGAACGCCAATGGGGTGGCCTGGTCGCAGCCAGCGGAGTTCCTGGTGGACCTTCCCCTCACGATCAGCCGCCAGCCGGCCGACCAGTCGGTCCCCGTGGGAGGCACGGCCCAGTTCTCGGTCCGCTTCCGGGGCAACGCCCCTCTCGCCGTCCAGTGGTTCCTGAATGACCAACCCATCGCGGGGGCCACCAGCACCAACCTCACACGGGTGGCGGTGGGGCCGGCCGATGCCGGGCTTTACCGTGCCGTGGTCCGGGACCGCGATGGCTCCCGGGACAGCGAGCCGGCCAAGCTCGTCGTGGTGGAGCCCCCGTTGATCGTCCAGGAACCGCAGGACCTGGTCGGCGTGGAGCGGCGGGACACGATGCGGTTGTACTCGGTCGTCGATGGTTCCCTACCGCTTCGACTCCGCTGGTTCCGCAATGGAATCCCGTTGGCGGTTCCGGACACGAATGTGCTGGACATGGGGCTCCTCCGCGAGTCCCACGCCGGAGACTATCACTTCGTGGCCGCGAACCTCGCCGGATCGGTCACCAGTCGCGTGGCCAGGGTCTCCGTGAACCATCCCCCGAGCCTCGTGTCGGGATCCGATGACGTGAAGGCCGATGTCGGCGGATCGGCCAAATTCACCGTGAGGGCCTCGGGTACCGGTCGATTGAGCTACCTCTGGTACTTGGACGGCGTCTTCCAGACCGGGGCGGACACAGCGTCCCTGGAACTGACAAACCTGACGGCAAGGACCGAATCCCGGGTGGCGGTCGTGGTGGTCAACGATTTCGGCCGGATCACCAACCGGTTCCGTCTCGATGTTTTTCCGCCCCCGGTTCCGGTGGTGTCCACGGGGCATGACATCGTCCAGGAGGTTCGTCTCAAACCCGGATGGAATGCGTTCTTCCTCCTGGTCCAACCTTCGGACAACCTCGCCTCCCGGGTCTTCACCAACGTTCCCTACACCAGTGTCTGGCGCTGGTCCGACCCGGGCAGCGGGCCCCAGTTCATCTCCGAACAAAGCGAGGCGAATCTGGACACGACCCAATGGCAGGTGCACCTGCCGCCAGCCCATCCCGGCAATTTCCAGGACAACCTGATCCGCGTCTTCCGCCATGAAGCCTACATCGTGCACCTGGGTGGCGCGCAGGAGGTGACCCTTGCCATTGCCGGGAAGCCTGGCTACCAGCGCGCCCGCTGGGCGACCGACGGCTACACGTTGACGGGTTTCCCGGTGGTCCCCGCCGCTGCCGACCCGCTCAACCCGGGCCAGTTCCTGCCCGGTGTCACCACCCGCGAATTCCTGGGTTCCTCGGCCGCCCATTACGACATGGCCGCCGACGCACCGCGCGGCCTCTACCGATTGGGTGCCGATGGCGCCTGGACCCGGCTTGGGGCCGCGGATGAATTGAGGCCGGGAGAGGCCTACTGGGTGTACACCCGGGGCTCCAGCCGGTTTGTGGCGCCCTTCGAATTGTCCTTCTCGGGAGCTACTGAGATCACCTATGGCGTCGGAGGCGATGTCCAGGAACTCCAACTGCAGTTCCCTGAGCCGTCCGCATCGGAACGTATCAGGCCCACCGCGAGTCTTGGGCACCTCCTTGAGGATCAGGCGCTGCCCCTGAGGATCGCCGAGTTCGATCCGCAGGTGGCCACCACCTGGCGCGACCTGCCCAACGGCTTCGCCATCTCGCCCCAGGTCGGATCCCGGAAGACCCTGCGGCTCGCGGCGGCTCGCTCACGGATTCCGGGACTCGTCTATCAGGGGGTCCTGAAGGTGCAGAGCGGCGGGACGCTCCACCGGATCCCCATCACCGTGGATCGCGACGAGTCCAACGTCGCAGCCGTCGAGGGCACTCCCTTCAATCCTGTCGGTCTGTGGCAGGGCACGGTGAGCATCACCCACGTCAGCGAGGTCAATGGCCTCACCACCAACTACGTCGTCAACCTGGTGACCAACGTGGTCGATGGCGTGACGCGCATCGTCGAGATCCCTTCCACCGAGGTCCGGAACGTGAGCGTCGGAAGTCGTCCGACGCCGGTCCGGGATCCGTTCGATCTTCCCATCCTGCTGCATGCGGACACGAACGGGGTGCTTCGTCTCCTCCAGCAGGTGACCCTGATGTCCACGCCACCGGCCCTCGGCGCGTCCAACCCCGGGGGCGAACCCGTGCTGCTGACGGACTCCTCAACCTTCTCTCGCTATCGCGGGGTGTCGATGCGGGGGCGTGACCTGGTGGGCCGCCGCTTCTCGACGCCCTTCTTCCCCATGGCGCGCACCAATGGGATTCCCTTCGACGGAACCTTGGCCCTCGGCGCAACGGTATCGGCCACGTGGGCCCTTCCCGCAGATGACCCGATCAATCCCTTCAAGCATCGATACCATCCCGACCACGACAACCTCGACACCAGCTTCCGGGTCTATCGCGAAGAGGCCTATCCCGTGCGCCGCACGGTGCGGTTGACGATCCCGGAGGGACAAGGATCCACCACGAACCCTGCCATGGGGCAGGAAGAGATCGAGGGGATCTACGAGGAGTCCGTGGACGGTTTCCACCGCACGACGATCACCGCACGGGGCAGCTTCCATTTGAAGCGCATCCTGGCGGTCGGTGCACTCGACCCCAGCACCCCATGAACACCGTACGTACCGTGACAACCCATTCCATCCCGAGGAACCCCGAGATGAAACGTACCCGTGCCGCTGTTCCCGACCGGCCTTCCGGTGGTCAGTGCCTTCCATTCCTGACGCGCCTCCTCGCGGTTGTGTGGATGGGGTGCGTCATGGCCCATCCGTCGCTGGCACAGGTGTGGTATTCCGGCAATACAGCCGGTGGGTTTTCCACGAGCTCGGGAACGGCCAAGCTTTATGGTTTTCCCGAGGGTTATACGTCCGGAGTCACTTTTCCCCAGGACACGGTCAATCGCGGTGGAAGAATCCACGAGTTCGCACGGCATTGGAGATTCATGTTGATCGGTCAGGGTCAGGACACGTACACGCCGACGAAAGGCGCCATCGAGTTTCCTCGCCCAGCAAGCCTGGCCAATTCCGCGCTGACGGGTTTGGACTGCTCGTTTGACTTCCTCGCCGCTTTTGGGCTTGGGGGAGGGACCTTCAGCTTCAACTTCGGCAAGATGCCGGGGGGGTTTCCATCCAATAGCGATATCTCCAAGGGCTATGGAAACGGCCTTTCGGTTGCCTTCACCTATGATCGGGGCAACCCCAATGTCCGGGAAGCGGTGGCTGTCTATTGGAAGGGGCAGGAATTGGGCAAAGTCGATGTCGATCTGTGGGACGCGGGCTACGAGGGCCAGTTCTTCCGGTGTGAGATCAAGGTGCTTCCTAATGCCAATGGCGCGGCATCGGTGACGGTCAAACTCCACGAGGTGAAGGGCCTTGATGGGAACATCAACGCCTCGAAGTCCGTTACCGTTGTCGACAACAAGGACATCGACTTCAACTCGGCCGGCACGGACTGGAGCTTCGGCTTTGCGGGAAACCACCCACCGCCACGCCCATACGACTGGCTTAGGCTTCAAGTGAATTCGTGGATTAATCTGAACCGCATCCAGTTGAATTACATCGCCGCCGCCGGCTTCCGCGGAAGGCTCGTGGACACCAGCAGCAGGGAAGGGGAGAAGGTGCAGGTGTTCCTCCCC
>CAIYFP010000585.1 GCA_903925515.1 uncultured Verrucomicrobiota bacterium | reverse complement strand
GCAATGGCCGGCGAGGTGCTCGTCCACGGAGTTGTCGAGCACCTCGGAGACGCAGTGATGGAGGGCGCGCTCGTCGGTGCCGCCGATGTACATCCCGGGCTTCTTCCGGACGGCTTCGAGCCCCTCCAGCTTGCCCAGCTTGGATGCGTCGTATTCGGCGGCGTTTCTTGTGTTGTCTGCCATGTGAAATCCCGGCGTGTCTGGGCGGGGTCTCCTGGGTTGGAAGCGTGTTACCCGGCCGGAAACCTTGCATGGAAGCCATGAAGGCGACCGGCGGCGCCGCCGATTGTGACGTCACCCGGGAGGCCCGACCCGACGTGGGGGAAAGGCTATCAGGCGAGGGGGTGTGAACAATCCAATAATCAATCCGTGGGGCACCCAATGGACGCGGGCCGCAACCGATTGTGGGGGTGTCATTTCCCGCGCCATGCGCCAAGGGGGAGGACGCGGGCACGGGCGGCCCAGTCTTCCCATTGCCGGGCCATGTCGGTGACCCGGCGGGGGTGCCTGCTGGCGAGGTCATGGGATTCGGGGCGGTCGGCCTCGACGTCATAGAGTTCCCATGGGCGGTTTTCGCGGGAGACGATCTTCCATTTGCCGGAGCGGAGGGCGCGGTTGCCCTCGTGTTCCCAGACGAGGGGGCCATGTCTGGCGATGGGCTTGCCGAGGAAGGCGGGGCGAAGGCTGGCGCCCTCGGGCGGCGTGATGGGCTGGCCCTTAAAGTGGGAGGGGTAGGTGGCCTGGGCGACGTCGAGGCAGGTGGCCATGATGTCAGGGAGCTGCCCGGGTTGACGGACGAGCCCGCCGTTGCGGGAGGAGGGGATGCCCATGGGCCAATGGACGATCAAGGGGGTGCTGATGCCGCCCTCGTGGGTCCAGTGCTTGAACTCGCGGAAGGGGGTGACGGAGACGCTGGCCCAGCCACGTCCGTAGGCCACGTAGGTGTCGGGTCCGCCTGGCATGACGCCGATGCCTTGCCGAACGGGGTAGCCGTCGCGTGTCTGGCGAGGCTGGCTGCCGAACAGGGGATCGTCCGGGTGCATGGGCGGGAGGGTGGGCGAGGGTGGGCGAGGCGAGGCGTTGGTGCCGCGCCCCATGCCCTCGGCGCAGCCGCCGTTGTCCTGGAGGTAGAAGAGGAGCGTGTTGTCGAGGGCGTTGGCGTTGCGTAGCTCGGCGACGATGCGTCCGATGCCTTGGTCCATGGAATCGAGCTGGGCGGCATAGACCTCCATGCAACGGCTTTCGAAGGCCTTGTCCTTGACCTTGTCCCATGGCTCGGCGGGCGGCGCGGGGGACCAGCGGGGGTCGAGGATGCCCAGCTCGCGGAGCTTGCGGATGCGCGCGGCACGTACGGGCTCGTAGCCGTCGTCGTAGAGGCCCTTGTACTTGCTGACGTCGGATTCCTTGGCGTGGAGGGGCCAATGGGCGGCGGTGAAGGCGACGTAGAGGAGAAAAGGGCCGGAGCGATGATCGCGGGCATGGTCGCGGATGAACCGGACGGCGTGGTCGGCGATGGCATCGGTGTAGTAATAGGACTCGGGCCGGTAGCCGGGGTCGTTGGCGGCGGTGACGGGTTGGTTGTCGCGGACGAGGGAGCTGGGGTCGAAGTAGCTGCCGGCGCCGTGGATGGTGCCGTAGAAGCGGTCGAAGCCGCGTTGGAGGGGCCATTGGGAGGTGTTGGCGAGGGCGGCGGCGTTGTGGCCGGGGGTGACGTGCCATTTTCCGACGGCGTAGGAGCGGTAGCCGGCGGGGCGAAGGGCCTCGGCGAGGGTGACGCATTGGTTGTTGAGGCTGCCGCGGTACCCGGGATGGCGGAGGTCGTCCATCATGTGGCCGACGCCAGCCTGATGGGGGTGAAGGCCGGTGAGGAGGGAGGCGCGCGTGGGGCAACAGCGGGCGGTGTTGTAGAACTGGGTGAACCGGAGGCCGTTGCGTGCGAGGGCGTCGAGGTTGGGCGTTTCAATCTCGCCACCGAAGCAACCGACGTCCGAGAACCCGACGTCGTCGCTGAGGATGACGACGATGTTGGGTTGGGGCGCGGCGAAGGCATGGAGGAAGAGGGTGGCGACGAGGGCGGCGGCGAGCTGGAGGCGGCGGACGGGGGACATGGGCCGAAGCTTTGGTTTTTCGGGGGTGGAATGCAAACGCAGGCCCGCCGAGGGGTGATGGGGACGGAAGGTGTGACGCGTGGGGCGACCCGTGTCCGCGATTGACCGGGCGAAGGCGAGGGCCGCAAAGTTTGGGGCGATGAACCTCACGATTTCGCGGCGCGGCATGTTGTCCGTGGCGGCCGCATGCGCGGCCTTTCTTGTTGGCACAACGGGTTGCGAGACCCTGACCGGCGCGGGTGCGAGCAAGCCCCCGGCCGGTTTCACGGCGTTGTTTGACGGCACGAGCCTGACGGGCTGGGTGGGAGGCGACACGCACGACTACCGCAAGCTGATGGCGATGCCCGGGGCAGAGCGGGACGCGTTGTTGGGCAAGTGGACGGCATCGATGACCGAGGTGAACCCGAAGACGGGCAAGCCGCACTGGTATGCCGAGGACGGGGAGCTGGTGAACGACGGCCTTGGGGCGTACGCCTCGACGGCGAAGGCGTACGGGGATTTCGAGTTGATGCTGGAGTACAAGACGGTGCCCCGAGCCGACTCGGGCATCTACCTGCGGGGCGTGCCGCAGGTGCAGATTTGGGACTCGACGGAACCCGATCCGCAAAACCTCGGGCGGGGCAAGGGTTCGGGCGGGCTTTGGAACAATTCGCCCGGCGCGCCCGGCAAGGACCCGCTGGTGCTGGCGGACAAGCCGTTCGGGCAATGGAACCAGTTCCGCATCCTGATGGTGGGGGCGCGGGTGTCGGTGTGGCTGAACGGCAAGGCGGTGGTGGAGCATGCGTTGCTGGAGAACTACTACGACCGCAAGACGCCGGTGCCCGCGGCGGGGCCGATCCGGCTCCAGACGCACGGCGGGGAGATTCGCTGGCGCAACATCTTCATCCGCGAGATCGGGACGGACGAGGCGACGCGCATCCTTGCTGGCAGGTCTGGGCAGGGGTTCACGCCGGTGTTCAACGGGAAGAATCTGGATGGCTGGGCCGGGCCGCTGGACAACTACGAGGTGGTGGACGGCGCGGTGCGTTGCAAGGCGCACAAGGGTGGGACGATCTACACGAAGGAGCAGTACGGGGACTTTGCGGTGCGGCTCGAGTTCCTGCTGCCGCCCGGAGGCAACAACGGCCTTGCGATCCGCTACCCCGGGCAAGGCGACACCGCCTACGCGGGCATGTGCGAGCTGCAAGTCCTCGACGAGAAGTACGAGGAGGTGACGAAGTCGAAGCTCGACCCGCGGCAGGTGCATGGTTCGGCGTACGGGATGGCGGCCGCCGCGCGAGGCTACCAGCGCCCGGCCGGGACGTGGAACTTCCAGGAGGTGACGGTGAAGGGCTCGCGCATCCATGTGGAGCTGAACGGCACGCGGATTCTCGACGCGGACCTGTCCACGGTGAAGGACTTCATGGCGAACAGCCCGCATCCCGGCAAGGACCGTGCCAGCGGCCATTTCGGGTTTGCCGGGCACAGCGACCCGGTCTCGTTCCGGAACGTGAGCATCAAGCGGCTGTAGGGCTCCCGTTGCCAGTCCAGCCCATGCCCGCCGCGGGCCTTGTCTCGCGGGCGGGCATTTTTCCATCGTCCACGCCATGGATCCACGTCCCATCCTCGTGACCGGCGGCGCCGGGTTCATCGGGTCGCACCTTGTCGAGCGCTTGATTGGCGAGGGGCATTCGGTGGTGGTGATCGACGACGTGAGCACGGGGCGTTGGACGAACCTTGCGGCGGTGCAGGGCCATCCGCGTCTCTCGGTGGTGGAGTCGTCGGTGTCGCGGCATGGGGGCCTTGGGCGTGACGTGGCCGGGGCGAAGGCGGTGTTTCACCTTGCTGCGGCGGTGGGGGTTGAGTTGGTGGTGCGGGAGCCGCGGCGGTGCATCGAGACGAACCTTCACGAGACGCAGGCCATCCTGACGGCGGCGGTGCCGGAGCGGACGCCGGTGTTCTTCACCTCGACGTCGGAGGTGTACGGGAGGAGCGACAAGCCATGGTTCTCGGAGGAGGATGACCTGTTGATCGGGCCGCCGACGCTGTCGAGGTGGAGCTATGCGTGCAGCAAGTTGCTGGATGAGTTCCTTGCGCTGGCGTGCCATGCGGAGCAGGGCGTGCCGGTGGTGATTGCGCGGTTGTTCAACATCGTGGGGCCGCGTCAGACGGGCCGGTGGGGGATGGTGTTGCCGCGGTTCATCGAGGCGGCGCGCGCGGGCAAGCCGCTGCGTGTGCACGGGCAGGGCGGGCAGACGCGGTGCCTTTGCCATGTGACGGACGCGATCGAGGCGATCCTGCGCCTGCAACGGAGCGAGGCGGCGCAAGGGCACGTGTTCAACGTGGGGGACGACGAGGAGGTTTCGATCCTTGAGTTGGCGCGGATCGTGATCGAGGAGGCGGGTTCGTCGTCGAGGGTGGACTTTGTGCCGTACGAGGAGGTGTTCCGGGCGGGGTTCCAGGACATGCCACGACGGCGGCCGGACCTGCGCAAGCTGGAGGGGGTGGCGGGGTTCAGGCCGAGGTCCACGACGCGGGAGATCGTGAGGCGGATCCTTGGGGAGACGGCGGAAGGGCTCGGGGGTCGGGAGCACGCCGAGGTCGTGGAGGAAGCGGTGCCAGAAGCGGGCGTAGAGCAGGTGGAGGACGGCGTGCTCGGCGCCGCCGATGT
>CAIYFP010000584.1 GCA_903925515.1 uncultured Verrucomicrobiota bacterium | reverse complement strand
GCGGGCCCGCCCGCCCGCCCGCCCGCCCGCCCCGGCAGCCCGACCCCCGGGCCCCCGTTCCGTCCGACCGGCTCAGGGCCCCGGAGGTCCCCCCCCGGACCGGGACCGCATCGGGCTCCATCACCAAAGCACCTCTGCTGATCAGTGCCGTATCCGCGAACAAGACCTATGACGGTACAACGAACTCCTCGGCTGTTCCCATCGTCTCCGGACTCATTCCGACGGATACCGTGACCGGTCTTGTCCAGGCCTACGACTCGCCGAACGTCGGCATCCGTGTCCTCCGGGTGACGGCCTACACGGTCAATGATGGCAACAACGGGGGGAACTACGTGGTGACCACCGCCACGGCGACAGGCGAAATCGGCTCGCGTGATGCCTTGCTTCGATACATTGGCCAGACCTACGCGGTGACCTCGGGTTCCAGCCAGACCACGGCACAGGTGCAACTGGCTGCGAGCCTCCAGGATCCCACGCACGTTCCCATCGTGGGAGCAGCTGTTCGGTTTGTAGATGTCGAGACAGGGAAGGTGCTGGCCGACAACGTTCCCGTCGCACGAGTTGCGGGCACACCCGATACGGGCACCGCGGCGGCTTGGGTCACCTTGAGCACCGGACAATACGGGGCACAGAGTTACCTGATCCGGGTCGAAGGCGTCGGCAACTACAACAACGACGATCAGGTGGATGTGGAGAAAACCTGCGTGGTCTCTGTGGTCATACCGACGCCGAGCTCCTCCATCATCGGAGGTGGCACCTTCAGCTGGGACAGCTCTGCCGCGGGCACCTATCGCGGCACAAGTACCAGCAAGGCGTTCAGCGTGGCGCTTCGGTACACCAAGTCCGGGACGAATCCCAAGGGGCAAGCCTATGTGATCCTCCCCCAGGACGACGGAAGTCTCGTTGAGATCAAGATCACCGCGATCACGTCAATGAACGTCAGTGGCAGTGGTCCCATCAAGGGTGTCGCCACGGCCAAAGGTACGGCGTTCCGGATCAAGGACGGGGTGGTCACGACGATTGATGGCAACCTGCAGATCAGCCTCACGGTCAACGACCTCAGCCCCATCAATGGCAGCGCGGGGTCGTCCATCGCCTTCCAGGCCCTGTCCTCCAAGGACGGGTCGATGCTCTATTCGACGAGCTGGAAGGTGGTCGCCATGACCAGCAACGGCGTGACCTCCAGTCGTTGGCAGACCGTCGCCGTACCGGTCGTGACGGGAGTTCTGGATGCCGGGCTATGAGATGTGGTTCTGGACGGATGGGACTCACGCGGGGACGCCGAGACGCGGAGGATGACCGGGAACGAGGGCGGCGAAGGATCTGGGAAGAGAGGCCCCTGGTGATGGTTCCAGTTCGGTTCGGTAATGCAGTCCCTATATCACGGGGTGCGGAGCACACGCCTCCCAGGGGCAGGGTTTTCGCGGAGGCATTGGAACGCCATGACCCTGATTTCGTGGACCTCCGAGGTCCGGGAAAGCCTCTCCGCAGAAATCCTGCCTTCTCCTCGGTGCGGTGTGCCGCCTGAAACTCCAAGGCATCACTGCAAGAAAACCACTGCACGACCGTTCCTTCACGCACGGGGACTCGTCGTTTCCCCGCCCTCCACGGTGTGCCCAGCGCCGTTCAGGGCGAGTTCAACGGAGACCAAGACGAGGACCCACACCACCATGAAACACCGAATTTCGAATCTGTTTCCCGCCGAAGGGCCCCGGAAGGATGGAAAGGTTGTGGT
>CAIYFP010000583.1 GCA_903925515.1 uncultured Verrucomicrobiota bacterium | reverse complement strand
GGTCAAGGCCGAGGCGGCGGCCGCGTGGTGCAGGAAGTGACGGCGCGTGATGTTCATGACGGGAAACGTGTCGTTGAATCGCATCCTGCCTTGGGCGCCGGCGCTTTCCAAGGACGGACGTCGCGCCCCTCGTTCCCTCGTGGACGGGCAGGCATGGGATTTCCCTGCAAGCTCGGCATGCCTGGAACCCACCTGAAGCGACGAGGAACCCCCAAAACACATTCCATGGGCAGGGATCGGGACCATGGGTCCGGGATGGCCCCAAATCCTCGCGCAGGGAGGTGGGAAGCTCGCGATCCGCAAGTGGGCGACTTGCGGCAGGCTTCGTGCCAACACGGGTCGTGGCGAATGGGCATGAACCCCGGGATGGGCATCCCTGAGATCGCATTCGTCGCGTCATGGCGTCATGGCGTCATGGCGCGAGGAATCCCCGCTGGATGCATCTCGGAATCCGCGTGTGAGGCGGCAGGGACCTTCTTCACGCCATGACGCCAAAGGGAGCCGTTGTTTCAACCCTCCGTCGGCGGGGCATGAGGCGAGAACCGGGCACCCCGGAACGGCTTGCGCGGGGATCAGGGATGGCATGCAGGGCTGGCCTCGGGGTAGGATGACGGGCATGTCGGGAGATGAAGGGACGGCATTGAGGACTGCGAAGTGGCCTTTTGTGGCGGGCGACGTGCTGCTTTTGGGCGCAGGGGGTTGGGTCGCATGGGCGTTGCACGAGGGCAACCTTGCATGGGGCGCGGGGACGGCGTCGTTGGTGGTGGGGGCGGTGGCGGCAGGAGCATGGGTGTTGGCAACGCCGTTCCTCCGGGACCATGACGCATGGAGCCGGCGGCAGGAGCACGGGGACCTTGCCGGGACGTTGCAGCAGGTGCGTCAGCTCGAGTCGGCCGCGACGGGGATCGCGACGAGCGCGGGACATATCCAGGCAAGCCAGCAGGCCTTGGGCAAGGCGATGGCGGCGGCGGAACAGGTTGCGGCGCGGTTGGCGGAGGAGCGGAAGTCTCTGGGCGAGCTGCAAGCGCGGACGCTCGACCATGAACGGCAGACGATGCGGATCGAGCTGGAGAAGCTGCGTCGGGGCGAGGAGGAGTCGGTCCGGGTGTTGTGTCATTTGCTGGACCACAACTACGCGGTGTACCAAGCGGGGCAGCGGTCGGGGCAGCCGGCGCTGGCGCAGCAGCTGGGGCAATACCGGGCGGCGTGCCTTGATGCGGTGCGTCGGCTGGGGTTGGCCGCGCATGAGGCGCGGCCGGGGGAGGCGTTCGACCCGGCGCGTCACGAGGTGGCGGAGGGGCAGCCGCCTGTCCATGGCGCGGTGGTGCGGGGAACGGTGGCGTGTGGCTACACGTTCCGCGGGGCGGGCATTCGCCCGATCATCGTGGCGCTGGAAGGGCCGGGCGCGGGCGGTGCGGGGGAAGGAACCTCCCCCGGGCCGACGGACCATGCCGGTCCCGGGGGCGAGGGAGCGGGTGCAGGGCCCGGCGCGGGGTCAGGACAAGATGCGTGAGCTGTCGTTGAGGAAGATGCCCTTGAACATCATCTCGAGGCCTTGGGGGTTGCCGGCCTTGGCGAGGGCTTCCGTCTCGGAGACCTTCTTGTCCTTCACGAGGTCGTAGAGGGCTTGGTTGAAGGTCTGCATCCCGTCGTCGCGGCCGGTCTCGATGGCGGCGCCGATTTTCTCGAGGCGGTTTTCCTCGAGCATTTTCTTCACGGTGGGCGTGTTGATGAGGATTTCGAGGGCCGGGGTGATTCCGCCGCCGACCTTGCCGACCATGCGTTGGCAGATGACGGACTGGAGGGTGCTGGCGAGCTGGCGGCGAACCTGCTCGCGTTCCTCGGGCTTGAAGAAGTCCAGGATGCGCCCGATGGACTGGGAGGCGTTCTGGGTGTGGAGGGTGGAGAGGACAAGGTGGCCGGTGTCGGCGGCGCTCATGGCGGCCTGGAAGGATGTGGCGTCGCGCATCTCGCCGACCATGATGATGTCGGGGTCTTGGCGGAGGACGTGCTTGAGGCCGGTGCCGAAGCTTTGGGTGTCGAGGCCGATCTCGCGTTGCTCGACGACGGATTGGTTGTCCTCGAAGACGAACTCGATGGGGTCCTCGAGGGTGACGATGTGCTTTTTGAAGTTGGCGTTGATGTACTCGAGCATGGCGGCAAGGGTCGTGGACT
>CAIYFP010000582.1 GCA_903925515.1 uncultured Verrucomicrobiota bacterium | reverse complement strand
CGCCCTCTTCAAGGGCTACTCCTTCGCCACCCACAACCCCGTCTCCCGGGCCATGCAGGGCGTGCTGGATGTCCTGGATGAACATCGCCTGTCCAAGGAAGCGGACACGCTGGAGAAGTTCTACGCCTCCGTCGCCCGCCGCGCCGAGGGCATCGACAACGCCGAGGGCAAGCAACGCATCGTCGTCGAGCTCTACGACAAGTTCTTCCGCAATGCCTTCCCTCGGATGACCGAACGCCTCGGCATCGTCTATACCCCCGTCGAGGTCGTGGACTTCATCATCCATTCCGTCAACGACCTCCTCCAATCCGAGTTCGGACAAACCCTCGGCAGCCGCGGCGTCCACATCCTCGACCACTTCACCGGCACCGGAACCTTCATCACCCGCCTCCTCCAAAGCGGCCTCATCAAGCCCGACGAACTCCCCCACAAGTACCGCCACGAAATCCACGCCAACGAAATCGTCCTCCTCGCCTACTACATCGCCGCCATCAACATCGAGGCCGTCTATCACGGCCTCGTCGGCCCACCCTACCAACCCTTCGAGGGCATCTGCCTCACCGATACCTTCCGCCTCGGCGAGGAAGACCTCGTCAGCCATCTCCTGGAAGCCAACTCCGACCGCCGCAAACGCCAGCAAAAACTCGAGGTCCGCGTCATCCTCGGGAACCCGCCGTATTCCAAGGGCCAGGAAGACGCCAACGACAACAACCAGAACGTCGCCTATCCGGAGCTGGACCAACGCATTCGCCGCACCTACGCCGCACGGTCCGTCGCCACCAACAACAATTCCCTCTACGACTCCTACATCCGCGCCATCCGCTGGGCCAGCGACCGCATCGGCAAGAGCGGCATCATCGCCTTCGTCACCAACGCCGGATGGGTGGACGGACGCGCTGCCGACGGCCTGCGCAAGTGCCTCGTTGAAGAGTTCTCCAACATCCATGTCTTCCACCTGAGGGGGAACCAACGCACATCCGGGGAAGTGTCCCGGAAGGAGGGCGGGAAGATCTTTGGAAGCGGCAGCCGCGCCCCCATTGCGATCTCGTTGCTCGTCAAGAACCCCCTTTCCACGGCCCACGGCCAAATCCATTTCCACGACATCGGCGATTACCTCACCACCGAGCAGAAGCTCGCCAAGGTTCGGGAGTTCGGAAGCATCCAGGGCATTTCCAATGCCCAGGGCTGGACCCGCATCCAGCCCGATGATCGAGGCGATTGGCTCAATCAACGGGACGCCGGCTTCGACAAGTTCATCGTCATGGGGGACAAGAAGTCGGATCAACCGACGATCTTCGAGAACTATTCCAGCGGCATCAAAACCCAACGCGACGCATGGTGCTACAACCCCTCCCGCACCCAATTGCAGGCAAACATCCAGCGAACCATTGCCTTCTACAACGCCGAGCTCCGGCGCTTTGACGAAGCCCATCCCGGCGCCGGACGTAAGGATCGCGAGCAAACGGCAGAGACGTTTCCAAGCACCGATCCTACCCAAATTAGTTGGACGCGCGCGCTTCGGTTCGACCTCGTGAAGGATCGCCACATTACGTTCCGACCTGAGGGTGCCGTCGTAAGCGTCTATCGCCCCTTCACCAAGCAGTGGCTCTACTTTGATCGTCGGCTGAACGAAATGGTGTATCAGATGCCGCGCCTGTTTCCGGCCTCCACACAGACAAACGTCGCCATCACTCTTGGGGTGGGAGGATCAGGCGCTGGCTCGCCGCCGTTGATGGTAAAGCACATCTACAGTCTCCAGCCCAATCACGGCACGCAGTCCTTTCCGCTCCATCTGTATGAAACGTCCAACACCGATGCAGGCGATGTAGAGGGCGAGGGTGGTTTATTTGCCAGCGTGGAATCCGGCTTGTCATCGGACAACGGCTACGTACGTCGCGACGCGATCACGGACGCTGGCTTGGCGCATTTCCGAGCGGCATATCCGGCGCCTGGGGAGGGGGAGGCGATCACGAAGGAGGACTTGTTTTACTACATCTACGGGTTGCTGCATTCGGCGGAGTACCGGGAGCGGTATGCGGACAACCTTGGGAAGGAGCTGCCGCGGATTCCGGCGGTGAAGGGGCATGATGTTTTCCGGGCCTTTTCGAGGGCAGGGCGTGACCTGGCCTATTGGCATTTGAACTACGAGACGGTGGCGATGCACCCGGGGGCGAGGATCGAGGCGGGGAAGGCCAGCGTGTCGAGCTTGGCCGACGCCGACTATCGGGTGACGAAGATGCGGTTTGCGCGGGTGCAGGATGGGAAGGGCAAGTCGGTGCCGGACAAGACCGTGGTGCAATACAACGAGCGGATCACGGTCACGAACATCCCGTTGGAGGCCTACGACTACGTGGTGAACGGCAAGCCGGCGATCGAATGGGTGATGGAGCGGCAGGCGGTGGTGACGGACAAGGACAGCGGCATCGTGAACGACGCGAACCTTTGGGCGACGGAGACCATGGGCAACGCCCGGTATCCCCTCGAGCTCCTCCTCCGCGTGATCACCGTGAGCCTTGAGACGATGAAGATCGTCCGTTCCCTCCCCCCGCTGGGGGATTTGGAGGGGTGAGGCACAAGGCACGCCCTGGCACAGGCCCTTTATGCGAATGGGAAAGGAAACATGCTAAGGCTCATGGAAATGTCCCTTGCGGGATTCAAGTCGATCGAGGGATGCGAGAACCTTGGGTTGGGCTCGATGAACGTGATGATCGGGGCCAACGGGGCGGGCAAGTCGAACTTCATCTCCTTCCTGCGGATGCTGAACCATGCGATGGAGGGCGGGTTGGGGGAGTTCGTGGGACAGGCCGGGGGGGCGAGCTCGCTGCTGCACTTCGGCCCGAAGAAGACCCCGGGCATCCGCGCGACGCTTCGGTTCCATGGGGAAGACGGCGTGACCACCTATCGTGTCCGATGGGTTCACGGGGCACGGGACAGCCTGGTGTTTGGGGAGGAATCGATCGCGTTCGACCCATCCGGAACAGCGTCGCCGGTGGCGCCTCGCGTCCTCGGCGCCGGGCATCGCGAGTCGGCATTGCTGGACGACGACTGGCAGGCGGACCCGGTCGCGAGGCGAGTCCGAGCCACCCTTGGCGGGTGCCGGGTTCACCAGTTTCATGACACGTCGGCCACCGCGCCCATTCGGAACCGGGTCAACCTTTCAAGCAACCGATGCCTGATGCCGGACGGCGGGAACCTTGCGGCGGTGCTGGCCTTGATGGCGGAGCGAAGCAAGGAGCATTACCGGAGGATCGTGTCCACGATCCGGTTGTTTGCACCGTTCTTCTGGGACTTCAGCCTCCAGCCATTGCGGGACAACCCGGGCCAAGTCTTGCTGAACTGGAGGGCCAAGGGATCGGAGCATGAGTTCGGCCCGCACCAACTTTCGGATGGAACGTTGAGGATGATGGCCTTGACCACGTTGCTGCTGCAACCGCCCGAGGACCTTCCATCCATCCTCATCATCGACGAGCCCGAGCTGGGCCTGCATCCCCATGCCATCATCCAAGTGGGTGCCATGCTGGCGTCTGCATCGACCGAGCGTCAGGTCATCGTCGCCACCCAATCCGTCCAGTTGCTGAATCAATTTGCACCGGCCGACGTGGTCGTGGTGGAGCAAACCCACGGCATGACCCGCCTCAGGCGATTGGAGGAGCCGGGACTTAGGGAATGGCTTGCTGAATACTCCCTGGGAGAACTGTGGGAGAAGAACGTCATCGGAGGCCGCCCCGGATGACCCGCGTCAACATGGTCGTGGAAGGGCAGGCGGAGGAGAACTAAATGCTGAAGGCGGCGGAGGTCGTCGGGGTTTTCGACACGGGCAAGCCGTGCAACGGCGACGACCAAGGGGAACGACCCAAGTCTCACGGATCCCAAGGGCCACAGAACGGCTTGCAGTAGGCCGGCATCCCGGTGGCTTGGTCCAAGGATGGCCGCTGCTTACCCCATGCGCGTTGATCTGGGATTGCCTCAGGAGACTCCATCACCCGGCGCCAAGGCATCCGTGCCCCTCCGTGAAATCCGTGGTTCAGAGAACAATGGGGGGGGGCCTTGGGCTTCCTGCCGGGTCATCCTGGTGGGTTCAACCAAGGAGGACATGGCTGCGGGGAGGAAGGTGGCCCGCGTGTTCCCATCGGCGACGCCGGTTGAGGGCAACTGGCCATAAGCGTTAACCTTGGAACGTCCGCACGCGAAACGCCCGATGCGGCATCCCTTGCCTCGGGCTTGTGGCCTCGGGTTTTCGTGTGTTTCGTGTATTTCGTGGTTCCACAAACGCTGAGATATGGACCGGCAGCATGCGGGGTCGCGG
>CAIYFP010000581.1 GCA_903925515.1 uncultured Verrucomicrobiota bacterium | reverse complement strand
GCCACGCACCCGCGCCATCACCCCGGACGCAAACCCCTCCGGCGCCATGGGCGATGGCAACTGCCGCAGCGCGGCATCCGTCCAGCGCGCCAGCGCGTCCCCGTCACGTCCCGTTGGTCTGTTGTCGCTCATGACTTGCCGTCCCTCGCCCCTAGCAACCCATGTCCTCGCGCAAAGGTTGCAGCCTCTTGCAAAGCGCGCGACGCGCCCGGTGGATGTCCGTCTTCACCTTGCCAAGGCTCGCCCCCAGCTCCCGCGCAATCTCCGCGTAGTCAAGGTCCTCGAAGTGGTAGAGCACCAGCGCTGCCCGCTGGTCCGGCGGGAGCTGCGCGATCGCCGCCTCCAGCACCACCCTCTGCTCAAGGCCCAGCACCTGCTCCATCTGCGTCCCGGGCACCGACAACGTGGACTCAAACGACGGCCCGTCCGGGTCGTCCGGCGCAAGGTCGGTGAAGGTGCTCCACCGCGCCCGGTGCCTTTGCAGGATGTTGATCGCGAGGTTGCGCCCCACCGTCTTGACCCATGCCCCGCCCGAGCCGGCGCGCGACACGTCCCCCCAATGACGCCACGCCCGCAGGAAGGCATCCTGCGCCACGTCGCGCGCCTCCGCCTCGTTCCCGAGGATGCGCAACGCCGTGGCGAAAACCTTGTCCTGGTGTTCCCGCAGGAAGGACTCGAACTGCTCGGTGTCGCTCATCAGCGGCCGGCGCAACCCCGCGCGCCGGGCCCCGACCTAAGCACACGCCCGCCGTGGATTTGTTTCAACTCCAGCCCACGCCCGTCACGCCGGCTCCTGCTGCGAGATGCAATGGAACGATCCCAGCCCCCAGATCAGGTCCGTCGAGTCCAGACCCACCACCCGGCGATCCACGAAGACCTCCTGCAAGACCGACACCGCCCGCCTGTCGTTCGCATGCCGGAACGTCGGCACCACCACCACCCCGTTCGCAACGTAGAAGTTCGCGTAGCTCGCCGGCACCCGCTGCCCCTCCATCTCAACCCGGCCCGGCGTCGGCAGCTTGATCACCTCCAACGGCTCCCCGTCCTGGTCCGTCATCAGGCGCAGCCGCCGCAGGTTCTCGTCCAACGGCCCATGGTTCGGGTCCGACTCGTCCTCCTCCACGATGGTCACCACCGTCCGCGGCCCCACGAACCGCGCGAGGTCGTCCACGTGCCCGTCCGTGTCGTCCCCCTCGATGCCATCGCCCAGCCACAACACCTTCGTGACGCCAAGCTGCTCCCTGAGATGCCGCTCCACGTCGTCCTTCCCAAGGCCCGGGTTGCGGTTCGGGTTCAACAGGCACGCCTCCGTCGTCAGCAACGTGCCGCGCCCGTTCACGTCGATCGACCCGCCCTCCATGATGATGCCCGGACGAAACACCCGCAGGCCGCGCAACGCCGCCACGTGCCTCGGGATCGCGTCATCAAGGTCGTGCGGCGGGTACTTGCCGCCCCATGCGTTGTAATCCCAGTCCACCACCGCCCTCTCCCGCCGGCCCTCGCGCTCCCGTACCACGAAGATCGGCCCATGATCCCGGCACCATGGCTCGTAGGCCGGGAAGGCATGAAGCCGGACACGCTCCAGCGGCACGTCCCGGTCCCGAAGCAGCCCGCGCACCCATTCCGCCCGGTCGCGGTTCCACACGTTGATGTTCACCTCCTCGTGCTCCGCCAGCAGCGCGATGAACCGCGCGTACACGTCGGGCACCGGCTCGTACCGGCCCGGGAAGCTGATCCCCTCGGGGCGAGGCCAGGTCAGCCAAGTGGCCACATGCGGTTCCCACTCGGCGGGCATCCGGAAGCCAAGCGCGGAGGGCGTGGAGACGTCGCTCATGCGCGTCATCATGCCCCGGCCGCCCGCCGGACGCGAGGCTTGCCCTTGCAGGGCATCCAACCAGACTCGCCCGCATCGTGATCGTCGCCGCATGGTCTGGGTTCGTGGTGGGATTGCTGCATGGGGTGTCGGGTCCCGACCACCTTGCGGCCGTCGCGCCGCTGTCGTTGCAACGGCATCGTCCCGCATGGGAGGCGGGCATGCGCTGGGGCATGGGCCATGGGCTGGGCGTGGCCATGGTGGCGCTCCTTCTCCTCGGGTTTCGCGAGGCATTCCCCATCGAGGCCGTGTCCTCATGGAGCGAACGCATGGTTGGGGTCCTCCTCCTTGCCGTGGGCGTGTGGGCCATCCGCAAGGGCCTCAAGGTGCAGGTCCATGCCCATCGCCATGTCCACGACGACGCCGAGCACGAACACTTCCACTTCCACGGCCCCGGCCATGCCCATTCCCCCGCGCCCCAGTCCACCGCCGTCCCGGCCCACGGCCACAACCATGCCGCCCTCGGCATCGGAGCCCTCCACGGCCTCGCCGGCAGCTCCCACTTCTTCGGCGTCCTCCCCATCCTCGCCATCCGCGACGTTCCCGCCGCCATCAGCTACATCGCCGGGTTCGCCTGCGGCACCATCCTCGCCATGGGCGCATTCACCGCCCTTTTGGGCTGGGCCAGCCAACGCTGGGCCTCCGGCCCATCCATCGCCTACCGCCGACTCCTCTACGCATCCGGCTCCGCCGCCCTCGGCGTCGGCGCATGGTGGCTCTGGGCAGGCTAGTGTCGCGTCTCACAAATCGCTGGTGCTTCGTTGCCCCAAGAATGCCCGGGGGCAAGGCGTGAGGACGGAGCCTACCCGCGGCGGTCCGGGACGGACAAAGCACGAAGCCCCGGGGCATTCTTGGAGCCACCCGAAGGGCCGCGGCTCTTTTCGCGTCCCACGTCGTGGCTCGCTCCTCACAGACCTCTTCGG
>CAIYFP010000580.1 GCA_903925515.1 uncultured Verrucomicrobiota bacterium | reverse complement strand
CGCGCGATCTCGCCCACCATGCGAGACGTTGCATCGTCGGCCGCGACGGAACCCCGGGCCGCGGTGGCCAGGGCGTGGCGTGACCGGAGGCCCCTTGCGAGGACCCACGAAAAGCCCGCCAGCCAAAGGGCAGCCGGCCACCATGCCATCGACGGCTTCGCAGGGGGACGCGGCACCGGGCGAGCCTCGACTGCCTGGCTGGCGGTCGCCCCGGGGTCCACGGACGCGGATTCATCAGCGACCTTCGGCGAGTCCGTGGCGGGGGTGGCGGGGGACGTTGCACCGCGGGATGCAGCGGGCGCCGGAATGGGAAACCGGGAGCGCAGGGCGTCGCGGAGGCCGCCGACCTCCGCGATGGGCAGCAGCAGGAGCGCCACAAGGGCGGCCTGCCACGCGCGCCGGGCGCCGGCGGGGTTGCGGACGAGTCGGGCGACGAGGAACGCCGCGCCCGCGATGCCGGCGGCCTCAAGGGAGAGCCCGAGGAGGAACCCGGGCCATGGGGAGCCTTGGAACACGTTCATCGCGTCCTCCTCTTGGCCTCGCGGATGAGCTTCTCGAGCGCGTCCAGCTCCTCGCGGCGGACGTCCCGCGTGCGGAGGAGGTGGCTGACGGCGTCGGTGAGGCTTCCCTCGAAGACTTGCTCGACCATGCGATGGCCGAGGCTCGCGCCGACCTCGGACGCCTCGACGGTCGCGCGGTACACGAAGGATCGTCCTTGCTCGCGATGGGCGACGAGCCCGCGGGCCTCCATCCGGCGGAGCAGGGTGGCGACGGTGGTGTAGGCGAGGGGCTGCGTTGATTGGAGCCGCCCGTGGACGTCCGCGACGGACGCCTCGGGCACGGACCACAGGACCTTGAGGATGCGGAGCTGGAGATCGCCCAGCCGATGATGCGTGGAGCTGGAATCGTTCATGACGACAGTTGTAGTACTACAACTGTCATAAATGTGTCAACCGGGACTCAAGTCCCCGCGTGAGAAGGTGGGAGGCCCGCGATCCGCAAGCGAGCGAGTTGCGGCAGGCCTCGTGCCAACACGCCATCGTGGCGGATGGGCATGAACCCACGCCGGGACGATTCGGTTGGGAGGGAAGCGATGGCGAAGCGGATGCTTCCGAAAGCCGGGGCGTGGGCGAGGCGCGGGCCGGCACGGGGCCCGTCGCGAGCGAACGACGAAGGATTTGCGGGAGCAGACCGAGCCGGCACGACCGATCCAACTGGGTCGTCCCGGCCGAGCTTGGGCATCCCCGAGACAGCATTCGTTGCGGCATGGCGGCATGGGTTTCTCGACGCCAAGATCAGGGCCATGACCGGCCTTGCTTGATGGGGCCAGTGAGATCTGCGGCGGCGGCCAGATCGTTTCCTGGGGATGAAGGACCGGGACCCGACCCCTGCCCGCCCGTGCGACGAGGCATTTGAAGGATGCGTGGTGCGTACCTCTTCTACGAGCGCGATGCCGTGACGATCGCAGCGGATGGCGGGTGGTTCACGGACGGGTCCCGGTCATGAGACCCGGTCGTCGCAGGAGCCCTTGCGACGACCGCCTACGACACTGCACGGGCTCCACGGGACGGTCCTATGCCGACGCCGGGGCGAGGTTACAGGGGTTTGGGGGCTTTTTCCGGGATCGTGCCGGGGGTGGCACGGGACGGCGGCGGGCCATGGACCGACCGGGGGTGTTCCATGCCTGTCCCATGGGCTGGACCTGGCGGCATCGGGGCGGGCCTGCAAGCCATCCCATGGTGGAACTGGGGCGGATTTGCGGCGGAAACGGCATGCGCCGCGGGCTGGTTTGCGGGGGAACCCGTGCGAAAAGGGGAGGACCCAGCCTTGGTGCCGACCCGGGGCCGCCTTGGTCAGCGGATGGTCCAGTCGGGGCGGTCCGCCGGGTTTGCCCAGCGTTGCATGTCCTGCAAGGCGGATCGGTTCAGCGCCTCCGCATGGCCGTCCACGAACGCCGAAACCGCCCGGTTGCCGAACCGGGGGTGAACGTTACCCCATGCCTCGGGGCCGTCGGCCGGGTTCCATTCCACGGCCCATCTGCGGGCGGCAAGGAACGGGGGCTTCACGGCGTAGAACCCGTTGACGATCTTGCCCTCGAACGGGCCGCGGGCCGAGGTGAACACCATGAGGGCGTCCGGGCGGCGGACCTCGGGCAGTTGCAAGACGCAGAACGGCCCGAACTTGGCAAAGGCGGCGGGGGTGGGCGGCAACTCGATGTCGTCGCCGCCGAGGAATACCGAGTTGATGCCGAGGGAAGGGAAGACGCTTGCGGCGTAGATGCCGATCATGGGGTCCTCCATCCGCTGGAATTGCTCGAGGAGGCGGCGGTTCTCGTTGGCGTACAGGACGCCGAAGCTTTTCCCGAGGTAGGGGGCGAGGCGCCACGGGTAGCGGGCGTTGATGGGATGGGGGATGGGCCGGCCTTGGAAGTCCTTGGCGGCGAGGCCATGCCGGTAGCCGGGGAGGACGGCGTCGTTGTGGTCGCTGGCGTAGAGTTGCCATGCGAGCATGAGCTGGCGCGCGCTGGAGGTTTCGTTGGCCTGGGCGGCCTTGTACTTGGCCTTGGCCAGCGCGGGGAGAAGCAAGCCGGCAAGGATCGCGAGGATCGCGATCACCACCAGCAGTTCCACCAGCGTGAAGCCATGTCCACCGGGCCTGCGCCCGCCCCGAACGTTCATGTGCACCCCGACAACCACGCGACCAACCTAGCCTCGATTCATGAGTTTGCTTGCAACTCGTTGCCCGGGCCGCGCGCTTTCTTGCAGCGACGGGCCCGAACAAATTGCCCGCCGCGGGCCGAAAAGTATACCGCGCTTCCGCGCCCTGCGGCGGTCGTGCGCCCGCGTGGAGCCGATTCCCATGGGGCCGGGTTTCGGGTTGTTGGCAGGCCCGGTCCTTGAAAGGGTTCGGGGGAAGGACATGGAAACCACGGGGAAGAAGCCGACGTCATGGACGCGGCGCGTGGCGGGCTGGCTGGCGGGCAGCCCGTTGACGGCGCCGGGCCGGCGCCTGATGGAGGCCAACTTCCGCGACTACCACATGCCGATGGGCAAGGCGGCCAAGGTCATGGCCGGTTCATGGCTGATCCTGCGGGACCATGCCGACGGCCTCTTCCCTCCCAGCTTCGAGGACCAGCAAAAGGCCTACCAAGGCGAGATCGACTACTTCGCGTCCATCCCGGGCGCCGCCCGCGAGCGGATGATCGCGGACCATGTGGTGAAGCCTTTCTGGAACAGCCATTCGTTCGGCAAGTACGCGGCGGACGTCGCCCGCCTGATGCGTGTCTTCGAGGACCTTGGGGTGCCGCCGGACGGCCGGTTGCTGGAGCTGGGCTGCGGCTGCGGCTGGATGGCCGAGTTCCTCGCGATCCGGGGCCATGACGTCACGGGGACCACGATTGCGTCCGACGACGTCGGGATCGGGGAGAAGCGGGTGGACGCCTTGGTGGCCCGTGGTCTTCCCCGGCGGCTTCGCTTCCGGGTGGCGCCGATGGAGACGGTGGACGAGAGGGTGCGGGACCTTGGGCCGTTCGACGCCACGTTCGTCTTCGAGGCCTTGCACCATGCGTTCGACTGGCGGAAGTCGATCCAGTCGGCGTCGCGCACGCTCAAGCCGGGCGGATGGCTGGTGCTGGCGAACGAGCCCAACCTTGCGCACACCTTCGTGAGCTACCGGGTGGGAAGGCTCACGAACACGCACGAGATTGGCATGAGCGGCCGCGCCTTGCGCGCGGAGATGCGGTCGGCCGGGCTTGGGGACATCCGGGTCTTGCAACCGCAGGTGGACAACCGGGTGACGGCCCATTGGGTGGCGGGCAAGCGGCCGTCCCGATAGGCGAGGGAAGACGAGGTGGGCGGCATGGATGCTGCTTCCCCGGGGCCATGCCTTCGATTTCAGCGAAACGGCCCCGAGGCCTGTCGAGTCACGGGAAAGGGGCGGCCAGGTGACAAGCCGGCGCGCCAGGACTGCGAATGCAAGAAAGGGAAGGGCGGTAGGACGATGGCGGACGACAAGATGCAGCTCCAGCGTTGGGAGCTCAAGTACGTGATCCCGGAGGACACCGCGCAGGGCATCCGGGAGTTCGTGCGTTCCTATCTGGAGCTCGACGAGTACGGCGTCGGGCGCCCGGACCTGTCCTACACCATCCACAACCTGTACCTCGACTCGGACGACCTCGCGATCTACTGGGGGACGATCAACGGCAACAAGAACCGGTACAAGCTGCGTCTCCGGTTCTACGAGGACAACCCAACGGCCCCCATCTTCTTCGAGATCAAGCGGCGGATGAACGAGGCCATCCTCAAGCAGCGCGGCGGGGTCAAGCGCCAGGCCGTGGAGTCCGTCCTCGCCGGACAATTGCCCGGGCCGGACGAGCTGGTCTCGGGGGACGGACGGCAACGGGTCGCGGTGCAAGACTTCGTGCGGTTGATGATGGAGGACCACGCCGCGCCCACGGCGCACGTGCGGTACGAGCGCGAGGCATGGATCAGCCCCTTCGACAACTCCGTGCGCGTGACGATGGACCGCAACGTCCTGATCGCCCCCGAGTTCCAGATGCGCTTCACGGCGGAGATGGACGGCCCGACGTGCGTGTTCGGGTCGTTGGTGATCCTCGAGCTGAAGTTCTCCGGGCGGTTCCCGGACTGGTTCAAGGAGCTCGTGCGCGTCTTTGGGCTGCGGCAAGGATCAGCCTCCAAGTATGCGGACGGCATCGCCAACCAAGGCGAGCAACATTTTTGTCGCGCCGGGGCGGCGTTCCCGGGAGATTGTGACGTTTACGCGGCACGCGAGCGAAGGCGGGAGCGGCAGGAGCGTCTGGCCGGGTGGATGGCCGGCCGCTAGGACGACGAGCGGATGATGGACTGGATACAACGCGGGGATTTCGGGACGGCGCCGGACGACCTCCGGGGGATGCTGCTGGGGCTGGCCGTGGCATTCCTGTGCGGCCATGCGATCTCATGGACGTACATGGCCTGCCACAACGGGCTGAGCTACTCCCGCGCGTTCGTCAACGCGTTGCTGGTGCTCTGCATCATCGTGGCGCTCGTCATGATGGTCATGGCCAACAACATGCTCGTCGCCTTCGGCCTCATGGCCGTGTTCGCCATCGTCCGCTTCCGCAACATCCTGCGCGACACCCTCGACACGACCTACATCCTCGCAAGCATCACCGTCGGCATGGCCTCCGGCACCAAGAAGTTCGGGACCGCCGTCGTGGGAACGATCCTGTTCGCGGGCGTCATGCTCTACCTTTACTGGACGCAGTTCGGGGCGCGGCACCGGCACGACCTGATCCTGAACCTGCACTGGGGACGGCCCGTGGGGGAATTGCCGGACCTTGGGCTGTTGCTCGGGCGTCATGCGCGGCTGGCAACCTTGGCGAGCCAACGCGCCGCGCAGGGCCAGGAGGGCGCGGACCTGTCGTATCGGTTGCTGCTGCGCGACGCAGGGCGCGCGGACGACCTCCTGACCGAGCTGAAGGCGTTCCC
The DNA here is from genome assembly GCA_903925515.1 of uncultured Verrucomicrobiota bacterium. Taxonomy (GTDB): domain Bacteria; phylum Verrucomicrobiota; class Verrucomicrobiia; order Limisphaerales; family UBA9464; genus UBA6176. Next base: position 13,196 of record CAIYFP010000580.1, on the reverse strand, counting down.
CGGCGTCTCGCGCGTGACCAGCATGCGCGCGGCGGATGAATCCGAGGTCTGAGCATGGAGACGTTGCCACCCATCCCCACCCCGCCGGGCGCGGCCTTCCGCGAGTTCCGGGTCCGGGCGGTCCCCTTCATGGCCTTCGCCGCCGTCCTTGCGGCCACCATGGTCCTGTGGCGCGGCTACGTGGGCCCGTCCTCATGGGTGGGCGAGGTCCAGATGACGCGCTCGATCGTGAGCGCGGCGCAACCCGCGCGGGTCACCAAGGTGCGGGTGGGCATGCTGGACCGGGTGACGGCGGGGCAGCCGGTGGCGGACCTGATCGCGGCGGACCCGCGATACCTTGAGGCGCAGGCCGCCCTGTCCCGGGCGCGGCTCGAGATGGTGGTGGCAAGCCTCGGCCCCAAGATCCGGCGCGAGAACAACCTGATCAACTACACGTCCCTGCGCATGAACTGGCTGCGCCATCGCGTGGACCTCGCCGAGGCCCGCGCACGCCTCGCGTTCGCGGAGGCGGAGGCGGACCGCGCCCTGCGATTGTCCAAGGCCACCAATGGCGTGCCCTTCGTGAGCCAGGCCGAGTTGCAGATGGCGCAGCGCAACCTCGACGCGCTCCGGGCCGAGATCGGCGAGCGCCAGCTGCTCGTGGAGGACGTCCAGAAGCAGATCGAAAAGATCGGGCCGGACGACCGGAAGCTCGACGACGACCTGCCGGCGTCGATCGAGGCTGCGCTCGCCGTGGAGCAACGCGCGCTGGAGGCCGTCGAAAGCCAGCTCAACCCCACCGTCCTCCTGTCGCCCATCGACGGCTTCGTCAGCATCGTCCATCGCCAGTCCGGCGAGGCCGTGCAGCCGGGCGAGCCCATCCTCACCATCTCGGCGACGCGCGCGGAAAAGATCGTGGCGTTCATCCGGCAACCCTTGCAGCAACGTCCGCAGGTGGGGATGGCCGTGGAAATCCGCTCGCGGTCGGAGGGTCGCGCGGTGGCCCGGGGCGAGGTCCTGAACGTGGGCGGGCAACTCGAGCCCATTCTTCCCGAGCTCCTGCCCCTTCGGCCGACGGGATCGCCGCTCGTGGAGTACGGGCTCCCCGTGTTGCTGACCGTGCCTCCCGAGCTGGGGCTGCTACCAGGCGAGATCGTGGACCTCTCGCTCCCACGCTAGTGTCGTGCCATCACGGATGGCCGGCGTTTTGCCGCAGGGGATTCTCGCGTCCAAAAAGGCGCGAGCCGCGACGTGGACGTGCCGGCACCGCGCGAGGCGGGAATCGGGCGTTGAAAGGCGGCGCGGGGACCGGGGGTGGCTTTTGGGGCTGTTCAACGGGCGCAGGTGCCGGTTGGATAGGGGCATTCGATGGGCGTGAATCTTCAATGGCTACTTGGCGGGCTGCCCGGCCGATCGCTCGCATGGTTGGCGGCGGCGTGCGGGATGCTGGCATGGGCGCGGTCGGCCCATGCGCAACCCGTGATCGAAACGCAGCCGGCCGGCGTCACCGTCTATGAGACGCAGGCCGCCACCCTCAACGTCGTGGCATCGGGCGCCGGACCCATCGGTTACCAGTGGCGCATGATGGGCACCAACCTGCCCGGGGCCACCCTTCCCTCGCTGGTCCTCACCAACGTCACCAGCGCCGCCACCGGCCTCTTTGACGTCGTCGCCACGAATGCCTCCGGCGCCATCACCTCCGCCCCGGTCCTCGTGGTGGTTCTCGCAAGGCCCGTCCCGGCCATCGCCTTCGGGGCCTACGCGCCGGGCCCCCCCCCGGGCGTGACGGTTTCATTCACGGCCTTCGGCGGGGAGACAAACCTTGGCTTCTCGGTCGCCTACAATCCCCTCGGGCTCGCGTCGCCGCGCTTCGTGCCCGCCTTGACCAACCTTGCCGGAACGTTCGAGGTCAACGTTGCCTCCCCTGGACTGCTGGGCGTGCAACTGACCCTGACGCATGGCGCCAGCTTCCCGCCCGGCCCCAGCATGCTCGGAACCGTTTCCTTCGACCCGGTGCCCGGATCGTCCCGGTATGCGGCAGGCCTGGCCCTCACCAACGGGCCCTTCGCGCTGTCGTGCGGGCCGATAGGCGGCACCAACTTTGTCCCCGTCGCGCTCCCCGCCGAGCCGGTTGCCCGACTCCTGGATGCCTCGGACAAGCCGGTCCTTGACGGCCAGACGGGCCTGTTCCTGCACCGGGTCGAGATTGGGAACCCCGGCATCGCGACGAACCCGACCGTGGAGCTGCGCGTCGGCGGGTTGACGCGCGACGCCGCCGGCAACCTCATCCGGGTCCATAATTCCCTCGGGACCAACCTTGTCGGCGAATGGCGTGTGTTTGCCAGGAACCTTGCGCCCGCCGAGGCGCGCCCGCTGACGGTCGAGTTCTACGTGCCGGACCTCGTGTCGGTGCCCGTGCCGACCTATTCCACGACCGCGCTGGGCACGATCAGCCCACCCAACGTCAGCGCCCGGACCTTGCTCGTGGAAAGCGTCCGGTTCCTCACCAACGCCGCCTACCCCGACGGCGCGATCCTGATCGAGTTCCCGACCGAGGTGGGGCGGCGCTATTACGTGCAGTACGCGCCGACGGCCGAGGGCCTCGTGGGCCCCGCCGGCGAGCGCAGGACCGCCGAGCCCGCCATCCTCGGCACCGGCTCCCGCGTCCAATGGGTGGACTACGGCCCGCCCAAGACGGATTCCGCCCCGGGACGCTCGAACCGGTTCTATCGGGTCATCTTCGGTCGCTGACCTTGGTTTTCTCCCGCAACCCAGCCTCGACATCCATGCCAAAACGTTCCCCAGCGCCGCGCCGCGCCCTGCCTGCATTCATCGTGGTGGTCGCCGCCCCGTTTGCCCATGCCCAGGAACTTCGGCCCGCGCCCGGCTTCTGGATGCGCGCCGGGGCCAACCTGCGCACGGGCTACTCCGTGGAGTTCACGGACACCGCCGCGCCCGCGCCCACCGGGCCGGGAGCCTTTTCCAACGGGTTCGTCCTGCCTTCGGTCAGCGGCACCAACGCCCCGTACACATGGAACTGGGGCTACAACGACGCCTCCCAGCTGCAGGGCAGCTCGCTGGTGCTCGAACGCTTCGACGCGCGGCCGCGCGTGGGTGCGTTGGATGGCGGATCGGACGCCGTGATGGGCGGCGAGCTGCGCGCGGGCTTCGAGGCCATCCGCTTCGAGTGGCTTGGGCGGGAGTTTCGCTTCGGCTTCGAGGGCGGTTACTCCATGGGGATGTTGTCGGCCAGCGCGTCCGGACGGGCCGGCGGGCCCGCGTCGTTCACGCGCGGCACCTACTCGCTGGTCGGCCCCGGCGGTGGCGCCATCATCCCGCCCGCCGCCCCCTACTCCGGGTCGTTCAACGGCCCCGGGCCCTTGATCCCCTTGCAGCCGTTGAGCCTCGAAAGCCAATCCAGCCCCAACGCCACGTCCGAAACCCACCTCGGGCTGGATGCCACGCTGCACACGTTCCGCGTGGGGCCGTACCTTGAGTTGCCGCTCGGGCGGAAGTGGGTGGCCGGCTTCGGCTTCGGCTACAACACGGTCTTGCCCGATGCCGAGCTGCGGATTCGCGAGACCACCACCTACCCGGGCACCACGCTGGGGCCAACCGAGACCGACAAGACGGTGCGCAGGTCGGACTGGCGGCCGGGCGGCTACGCGGAGCTTCGGATGCAATACGAGTTCAACCGCCGCCTCGCGGCCTTCGCGGCGGGAGAGTTCCAGGTGAACCAAGACCTTGTGCTCGGCACCGAGGGACGGCAGGCGCGCATCCGGATGGGAACGGTCTATGGCGGAAGCATCGGCGTCCGGCTGGCGTTCTAGCCTTGGGGTCATCGCATCGTGGACCGCCATCGCCTGCGTCGCAGCGGGCGGCTGCACCACCGGTGCCCGCCTTGCGCCCGGGGGAGCCCCCGTCGCCGTCGTGCCGGAGCCACGCCAGTCCGGGATCACCCCGCTGGACACCTCCGTGGGCCGTGTCCTGCGCGTCCATCAGCCCCTCCGGTTCGCCGTCGTGGACTTCAGCCTCAGCCGCGTGCCCGAGCCCGGGACCCGGATGGAAGCCCGACGCGACGGAAGCAGGACGGGCATCCTGAAGGCCGGGCATTTTCGAAGGGAAGCCACGCTCGTGGCGGACATCGTCTCCGGGGACGTGGCCGAGGGGGACGAGGTCAGGCCGGAAATCGCAGATTGACCGGCTTTCTCCATGGCCGGTACGTTCACGGTTCCTCGCGAGCAAATTTATGATCGGGACGATTCGCAAGCATTCGGCCGTGTTGTGGTGGGTCATCGTGGTGGCGGTGATCGTGAGCTTCGTGGTCTGGATTGGACCGGCGGGCACGGCCTTGGGCGGCCGCGGCGGCGCCGGCCAAGGTGAGTACGGCGACGTGGACGGCCGGCCCGTGAAGCAGGCGGCCATCCAGGACGCCTACCGCCAGGCCCAGCTCCGCGAGCGGCTCCAACGCTCCCAGGCCCCCATGCCCGACGAGGCCCGCGTCCAAATGGCCGGGCAAATGGTCTTCGCCGACCTCAAGATCGCCTCCATGGGCATCTCGGTCAGCGACGAGGCCCTCGCCGCGTTCATCCGGGAACGATACAAGGACCCCGCCACCGGCCAGTCCCGGTATGCCACCCTCGTGGCCGAGCTCGCCGCCATCGGCGCGCGCGAGGACGACATGCTCGCCATGGAACGTCGCGGCATCGGCCAGTCCATCCTCGCGGACATCCTCTCCATCCCCGAGGCCCTCGTGACCCCGCGGGAAGCCGAGCAAGACTATCGTCGCGACCATGAGGAGGCCGTCGCCAGCGCCGTGTTCTTCAACGGAAGCAACTACCTCTCCAAGGTCACCGTCACCCCCGAGGCCCTCGGGCGCTTCTTCACCAACCGGATGTCGGCCTACCAGATCCCCGAGAAGTTCGTCCTCGGCTACGTGCGCTTCCCCGGTTCCAACCACCTCGCCGCCGCGGAAGCCGAGCTCGCCCAGATGCCGGACCTGACCAACCGCCTCGAAAAGGCATACTCCCAGCGCGGCACCAATGACTTCGTCGATGATCAGGGCGCTCCCATGGCAAAGCCCGCTGCCATGGCCCGAATCCGGCAGGAGGCCGCGCGCGAGTCCTCCAACCTCCGTGCGCGCGAGGCGGCCGTCGCCTTCTACAACGAGTTGTCCCAGAAGAGCCCCATGGCGGCGGAGACGCTCGACGCCGTCGCCAAGCAACGCGGGCTCGCCGTCCAGATCACCCAACCCTTCACCCGCAACGACACCCCGGCCGGCCTCGAGGCTCTCCCTGGCGTCGCCTCCGTCCTCGATTCCCTCTCCGCCGAGACTCCCGTCTCCGAACCCATCGTGGGAACGGATGGCGCCTACATCATGGCCCTCAAGGTTCGCATCCCGGCCGCCACGCCCCCGCTCGAGGCCGTGCGCGCCCGCGTCACCGAGGACTTCCGTCGCCAGGAATCCCTCCAAGCCGCCCGGTCCGCCGGCCAAGCCTTCCATGCGTCCGTCACCAATGCCTTGGCCTCCGGCAAGTCCTTCCCCGAATCGGCCTCCGGCCAAGGCTTCGCCGTCGTCGATCTCCCCGCCTTCACCCTCTCCTCCACGACCGTCCCCGGTCTTCCTCCCTACGCCGATCTCGCCAGCCTGAAGAACGCCGCGTTCGCGCTTCAGGCGGGCCAAGCCGGAAGCTTCGCGTTCTCCCGCGACGGCGGGTTCGTGCTGTACCTGAAGGAGCGCAAGCAACCTTCCGCCGACGCCGTCAAGTCCGGCATGCCCGGCTACCTCAAGGAGCGCCGTAGTCGCGGGGCCCGGGGTCCCTTCGTCCAATGGTTCACGTCCGAGTGGGAAAAGAGTGGCCTGCGTCTGGCCTTGGAGCCCCGCCGCGACACCAACGCCATGTCCATGCCCCAATAGCGAGGCACCCAGTCCCCCCGCCCCCCCAGTCCCCAGCCCGCACGGATGCCGACGCCCTCACCCCGTGCCTTCGATTTTCTCCCCAACAAATCCATGGGCAAAAACCTCGAACCCATGGTATGGCTCCTTCCATGAAGCGCATGCGTCTCCACCTCGCCCTCGGAACCGTCACCGTCGCCCTCGGTATTGCTGGCTGCCAAGATACCGGCTCCAAGCCCGCTGCCGCCGCAGGACCCGCCAAGACCTATCCCCTCGACGTCTGCATCGTCTCGGGCGAGAAGCTCGGCTCCATGGGCGACCCCATCGTCCTCGTCCATGAGGGCCAAGAGGTGAAGTTCTGCTGCAAGAGCTGCAAGCCCGACTTCGAGAAGGAACCCGCCAAGTTCCTCTCCAAGCTGGCCGCCAAAAAGTAGCCTTCCCCCCGCCGCATGCCTCCATGGCGGCGGCAATCCACGGCACCCGCCATGCGCGCCCCCCTCCATCACCTGATCGCAGGCCTCCTCGGACTGTTCGCGGTCATGGTGGCGTCATGGGTCGCTCCCGCCTCTTCCTGCTTCCGTGGCCATGCCGATGACGCGGCCGCCATCCAAGCCTGCTGTTCCAGCAAGAAAACCTCGCCTTGTTGCCCGGGCGAATGTTGCGTGGCCCGCAACCCCGCCCCGGCGGCTCCCAAGTCGGCTCTTCCTACCTCCCCTTCCCATGCCCGGGCCTTTCCCGTGTGGATGCCCGTTGCATGGACCCTCCTTTCTTGGGAAATCCCCGCGCCCGCCGCGCAGCTGGCCACCGAAAGCCGGATCTCCCTTTCCCCCGCGCCATCCCTCCCCTTGTTCCTCCGGGATGGTGCCCTCCTGATCTGACCGTCGGACGTCCCATGCCCGTGGTGTGCCCCGCGCCGGGGCGCGCCCTCGGTTCCTCGCGGCGCTTGTCCCCGTTTCGTCCCATGGTCCCATGTCTCCCTCATCCTTGCTGGGATGCCCGGCGCGGTTCGCCGGCATCATGGGCTTGGCTCTAGCAAGCCTTTCGCCCAACCCCGCCCTCGCGGCACCGGATCCCTCCGTCATCTCGTCCGAGCTCGTTGCGCGCCTCGCCTCCGAACTGGAGGAATCGCACCTCGCCGTGCGCAGTCTCGAACGGCTCGCCGAGTCCGAGAAGCTCAACGCCGCATCCACGCGCCGCTGGAGCGATCCCGAGCTGCAAGTCGGCGGCGCGGTCTATCGCTACGACTTCATGGCCGCCGAACAGGGCGACGTCTTCTATGGCGTCACCCAAAAGCTGCCCATCATGGGCAAGGAACGCGCCGCCCGCACCCTTGCCGAGACGCAGGCCGACGCCGCCCGCACCCGCAAGGGTGCACGCGAGGCCGAGCTTCGACGCGACCTTGCCGTGGCCCTTCTCGACGCCGCCGCAAGGCGCGTCGTCATGGAACGCGTCGCCGACGACGTCCGCTGGCTTGCCACCCAAGCCGCCATCGCCGAGTCCCGCGTCGCCGCAGGGTCCGAGTCCCCCGCCATGAGCCTTCGCCTCCGGAACGAGCTCGACCGCCGCGCCGTCGAGCGCACCAACCATGCCGCCCTCCATGAGGACGCGCTCGTCGCCGTCCGCCGCCTCCTCGGGCGCAATCAACCCGGCCCCGACGAGCCGTACGCCCTCCCGGCCATCGGCCCCGCCGTCACGCTCACTCCCGCCCTGCTACGCCGCGCCGAGGCCATGGAACCCAACGTCCGCCGCAGCGACGCCGACGTCCGCGTGGCCCGCGACGCCATCAAGGTCACGCGGCGTTCGGCCCGGCCCGACGTCTCCCTCGGCGTCCAAGCATGGCATGAGTCAAGGACGGCCAGCGCCGCCCAAGGTTTCTTCACCCTCGGCGTCTCCCTGCCATGGTTGAATCGCCAGAACTATCGACGCGAGGTCCAGCGCGACGAACGCCGCCTTGCCGCCGCCGAGGACCAGCTCGCGGACGCACGCGTGCAGGTGCAACGCGACCTCCACGCCCTGGTCACCCGCACCGAGGTCGCCCGGCGCGACGCCCTCCTGCAGCGCGACGTCATCCTCCCGCGCACACGCCAGATGGAATCCACGATGGCCGCCCAATGGACCTCCGGGCGGGCCGAGCTGCGCGACCTTCTCGACCTTCGACGCCAGCGTGCCGAGGCCGAGATCGCCGAGGCCAACGCCATCGCCGCCTATTGGTCCGCCCTCGCCGAGATCGTCGTCTGCTGCGGCCTCCACACCTTCGAGGCTGCATGGTCCACCGATGCCGAATGAACCCAGCCAACCCGTACCCTGCTCCAACGCATCCCTGCTTCCCATGAAGACCCTGCTCCTCGTCCTCCTCATGGCCGCCCTTGCCGCCGCCGCCTTCCTTGCGGGCCGTAGCATGGGCCCCGCCACCTCGCGTGCCCCGGGCGCCACGGAAGGCGGTGCCAACCCAGACAACCCCGCGCGGCGGCTCCGCTTCTACCAGTCGCCCATGCACCCGTGGATCACGTCGCCCGAGCCCGGCAACTGCACCATCTGCGGCATGAAGCTCGTGCCCGTGTACGAGGGCGACGCCGGCGCCAGCCCCGCGCCCGGGACCGTCCAGCTTCCCCCCAACTCCGTGTCCGCCGTGGGCATCGCAACCCGCCCTGTCCAACGCCGCCCTCTCGTCCGAACCCTGCGTCTCGCCGGCACCCTCGACGACAACGACGCCCGCCATCGCGTGCTCTCCGCCGCCGTCGAGGGCCGCATCGAGGCCATTCACGTCCACCATCCCGGGGCCGAGGTCCGCGCGGGCGCCATCCTCGCCGACGTGTACAGCCCGGCCCTCCTCACCGCCGCGCGCGAGCACGTGGCCCTTGCAAACTCGGGCGCCGTCCCCGGTCTCCTCGAAAACTCCGCCGTCCGCCTCCGTCAACTGGGCCTCACGGCCGCGCAGGTGGCCGAGCTTCCCAAAACCTTCAAGCCCGACCAACGCACCCTTCCATGGATGGCCCCCGTGGATGGCGTCGTCGTCCGGCGCATCGCCTTCGCAGGACAATGGGTTCGCGAGGGCGAGCCGTTGTTCGAGTTGGCTGACTTCTCCGTCATGTGGGTGCAGCTCGACGCCTACGAGGCGGATCTGCCATGGCTCAAGCCCGGCACGGAGGTCGTCCTTTCCACCCCCACGCTTCCCGGCCTCCTGTTCACCAATCGAGTCACCTTCATCGATCCCAACCTCGACCCCATGACCCGCGTCTCCCGCGTGCGCGTGGAGGTTCCCAACCCCCTTGTGGACGGCGTGCGCACGCTCCGGCACAAGGCCTTCGTCGAGGGCCGTGCGCGCGTCGAATCGCCCCCCGCCTTGGTGGTCCCAAGGTCCGCCGTCCTCAACCCCGGCGGCATCGCCTCCGCATGGGTCGAACAAGCCCCGGGCCACTACGAAAACCGCACGGTTCGCCTCGGCCGGGCGACCGACGACGGGTTCGAGATTCTCGAAGGCCTTGCCGAGGGCGAGCCCGTCGTCGTGCAGGGCGGCCTCCTGCTCGACGCCCAGGCCCAGCTCCAGGGCGGCGTGGCCTCGCCCTCCATGGACTCAACGGACTCCACGGGCCCATCCCCCGCGCCCGGCGTCGCCGTGCCTGCATGGACGCCCGGGACCGAATCCGCCAGCAAGGCGCTCATGGACTTCCTCCGCGCCACCGCCGCCGCCGCCAACGCGCTCGCCTCCGACGACCTCGCCGCCTTCAACCAGTCCCTTGCTCCACTCGGCCGCGCCATGGAAGCGTTGCGTTCCCTCGGCACCCAAGGGCCGCCGCCAGACCTGCCCACGTCGCCGCCCGCGAATGCGCCGGACCTCGCCGCCGCAAGGCGCGCGTTTCACCAAGTGTCCACGCCATGGGTTCCCACCGCGCTGGCGTTGCGTGGCAAGCCGGGTGCCGAGGGCCTGCGCCTGCTCAAGTGCCCGATGACGGCCAAGGCCTTTCCCGGCGCGCCGCCGACCGCCACATGGTGGCAATGGCAGGCCCCCGTCCGGAACCCATGGTTCGGCAAGGACATGCTCGACTGCGGCGCCCTCCTCCCATGATCCAGCAACTCATCGAGGCGTCGCTTCGCAACCGCTTCCTCGTCCTCTGCGCGGCCCTGCTCGTCGGCGCATGGGGCGCACGCGCCCTCCGCCACACGCCCGTCGATGCCATCCCCGACCTCTCCGAGAACCAAGTCGTGGTCTATGCCGACTGGATGGGCCGCAGCCCGCGCGAGGTCGAGGACCAGGTCACGTACCCGCTTAGCGTCAACCTTCAGGGCCTTCGTGGCGTCCGCGCGGTGCGCGCCACCTCCATGTTCGGCTTCTCGCTCGTCACGGTGGTCTTCGACGACGCCGTGCCCGGGCTCGAGGCAAGGCAACGGGTTTCCGAACGGCTCGGGCTTCTCGCCGCCCAGCTTCCCCAAGGCGTCACCCCGCTGCTTGGCCCCGACGCCACGGGCCTTGGCTGGGTGTACCAGTACTACCTCCACGTCGAGCCCGGGGCCAGCAACGCGCCCACCGACCTCGGCCAACTGCGTTCATTGCAGGACTTCTTCCTGCGTTACCAGCTCCAGTCCGTGCCCGGCGTCGCCGAGGTCGCCTCCATCGGCGGGTTCGTGCGCCAGTACTCCGTCGAGGTGGACCCGCTGCGGCTCCGCGCCATGGGCATCCCGTTGTCGCGCGTGGTGGATGCCGTGTCGGCCAACCACCTCAACGTGGGCGGCAAGGCCATCGAGGAAAACGGCATGGAGTTCGTCGTGCGCGGCGTCGGCCTCGTCCAGACCCCGGCCGACCTCGAGGAGATCGCCCTCATGGAAACCAACGGCTCGCCGGTGCGCATCCGCGACGTGGGCCATGTCGAGGTGACCGGCGAGTTCCGCCGGGGCGCCCTCGACGTGGACGGGCGCGAGGTGGTCGGCGGGGTGGTCGTGATGCGGACGGGCGAGAACGCGATGGCCGTGATCGAGCGGGTGAAGGAACGCCTTGCTGAAATCCGGGGCAGCCTCCCGCCCGGCGTCGAGGTGCGGCCCTTCTACGATCGCTCGGACCTCATTGCCCGGACGATCGCCACGCTGCGAGACGCGCTGGTCGAGGAGGTCCTGCTGGTGACGCTCGCGCACGTGGTCTTCCTCTTCCATTTCCGTTCCATCCTCATCGTCACGTTGCCCTTGCCCGCGAGCATCCTCGTCTCGTTCCTGCTCATGCAGGCGTTCGGCATCACTTCCAACATCATGTCCCTTGCCGGCATCGCGATCGCCATCGGGGTGCTCGTGGACGCCGGCATCGTCATGACGGAGAACGTCATCCGGCATTGCGAGGAGGCCGAGCGCGTCGCCGGACGGCGCCTCACCGCCGGCGAAACCATGGACTGTACGCGTGCCGCCGCCGCGCAGGTCGGGCGTCCCATCGTGTTCGCCATGGCCATCATCATCCTCGCCTTCCTGCCCGTGTTCGCGCTCGTCGGGAGCGAAGGGAAACTGTTCCACCCGCTCGCCTACACGAAGACGTTCGCCTGCGTCGCCGCCACCCTCCTCGCCGTCACGCTCGTGCCCGTGCTCTGCTCCCTCCTTGTGCGCGGCCCGTTCCATCGCGAGGAAGACAACCGCGTCATGCGCTGGCTGCTGCGCCTGTACGACCCCGCGTTGCGCTGGGCGCTCGCTCATCCCGGGGCCATCGTGTCCGGCGCGGCGTTGATTCTCGCGGTCGCCATCGTCACCGCCTTCGGCCTTCCGCGTCCCGTCCTTGAACGCATCGCCCGCGCCGGTCACCCCGCCGCGGCATCGCGCCTTGCAGGGTTCGGACGCGAGTTCATGCCGCCCCTCGACGAGGGTTCGCTTCTCTTCATGCCGGTCTTGGTTCCCACGCTCTCGTTGCCGGAAATCCAGCGCATCATGGCATGGCAGGACCGCGTCATGCGCGCCGTCCCGGAGGTGGTCAGCGCCGCTGGCAAGCTCGGTCGCGCCGAGACCCCCACCGACCCCGCGCCCATCGAGATGATCGAGACCACCATCGCCCTGCGCCCCCGCCATGAATGGCGCCCCGGCCTCACCCCCGACGCACTCGTCGCGGAACTCCAGGACAAGCTCTCCGTCGTCCCCGGCTACGCCCCCGGCTTCCTCCAGCCCATCGAGAACCGCGTGCTCATGATTTCCACCGGCATCCGCGCCCAGCTCGGCGTGAAGCTCATGGGCGACGACCTCGACGTGCTCCAGAAGTGGGCGTTCGAGACCGAGCGAATCCTCCGCGAGGTTCCCGGCGCCTCCGGCGTCGCGCCCAGCCGCACCACGGGGAAGCCCTATCTCGAGGTCGCCGTGGACCGTCCCATGGCCGCGCGTTACGGCGTCTCGGCACGCGACGTCATGGAGGTCGTCGAGACCGGCATCGGCGGCGCGCGCGCGGGCACGGTCATCGACGGGCGCCAGCGGTTGCCCATCCAGGTGCGGTTCCAGCGCGACGCCCGCGACGACATCGAGCGGCTCGGCGGGTTGCCCGTGACGGGCATGGACGGGCGATCGGTCCCGCTGGGCCAGGTCGCGCAGGTTCGCCGCGTGGTGGGTCCCGGCGAGATCGCGTCCGAGAACGGCCGCCTGCGCGTGTACGTGCAGGCCAACGTGCGCGGACGCGACCTTGGGACGTTCGTGGACGAGGTGCGGGCGCGAATGGAGAAGGAATTGAAGCCGCGCCTGCCGGCCGGGGTGACGCTGGAGTACTCGGGCGAGTTCGAGAACCTCCTGCGCGCCGCCCGCACGTTGCGCATGGTCGTCCCCGCGTCGTTGCTGGTGATCTTCATGGTCCTGTACCTTGCCTATCGCGACGCCATCGAGGCCGCGCACGTGATCCTTGCGGTGCCCTTTGCGCTGAGCGGCTCCGTGTTTCTCCAGGCTCTTTACGGTCATCCGTTCAGCGTCGCCGTGTGGATCGGGTACATCGCGCTGTTCGGCGTGGCCATCCAGACGGGCGTGGTCATGGTCGTGTACCTCGAGGAAGCCGTCGCCCGACGCCGCTCCGAACTCGGGCGCGCATTGACCCGCACCGAGCTGGTGGAGGCCGTCCTTGCCGGCGCACGGCTCCGGCTCCGTCCCAAGGTCATGACCGTGGCCACCACCGTCGCGAGCCTGCTTCCCATCCTTTGGAGCCATCGTCCCGGAGCCGAGGTCATGAAGCCCATCGCCGTGCCCGTCATCGGCGGGACCGTCTCCAGCCTGCTTCACATCCTCGTCGTCACGCCCGTGCTGTTCCTTGGGTTTCGGGAGAGGCGGGAAGAGGGAAGGGGTGAGCGGTGAGCGGTGGGCGGTGGGCGGTGGGCGGTGGGCG
>CAIYFP010000579.1 GCA_903925515.1 uncultured Verrucomicrobiota bacterium | reverse complement strand
GGGCTGGGAAGGGGTTGGGTCTGCACTACAAGCTCGATTCGATTCCAAAAGGATGGATTTGTTGGGGTTTCGGGCCGGCCTTCTGGGAAAAATCAGTGGAAACGGGGCCCAGTTGCGAAAGTCCGGCTAGTCTAGCACCGCGTCCACGCTCCAGCCCGTCCCGTCCCATGCAAGGCGCAACCCATGGCGACCCGGCAGCATCACGTCCCATTCCACCCTCTCCCATCCATGCCCCGCGTCCCACCACCCGCCCGAGGAACGCACCGGCCCCATGGCCATGCGCACACGCCCGCCGCCCACCGCGCACCGGACCCATTCCGGCCGCCCCGGCTCTGCCCACGGACCCGCCTTCGCCAGCCCCCCGGCAGCGCCCAACTCGCCCAACGCCAACGCCCCACCCCCATCCACCCCGGGAAACGGGAGGACATCCGGATCCGTTCCAGACCCCGTTCCAGACCCCGCCTCATCCTTCCTCGCGGGCCGAAACAGCGGGTCCAGCAACGCCGCAATGCCCGTCGCCGACATCACCGCGCCGCCACCACCCTTGGCATCAGGGATCGCACCCGCGAACCCCGTTCCACCAGCCCCCCTCCCCGCCCGGCACTCCTCCCCCCCAGCGCTCGTCACCTCCGCCATCACCGACGGCCGAAGCCGCCGCACCGGCACGGGCCTTTGCATCTCGGGAACCCGACGCCCCACGGCATCGCTCGCGCCCTCGAAGTCCGGCGGCACCAGCCGAAACTGGTCCGGCCGATGCCCCCCATGGCGTACCGGCGACCCCACCCGCTCCGCCCCCACCAGCGCCGAGAGGCGCGCCAGCGTCTCATGGAACTGGTGCGGGTCCCGCAACGCCGACTCAAACAGCCCAAACTGGTGCTGGTGCGCCCGGGCAGGCTCCGCCAAGAGCCGCACGCCCGACACCGGCGCCGCCGTCCGCAACCCCTCCATGGCCGTCCCAAGCATCCGGAACAACACCTCCGCACGATGCGTCGGCTGCGGAATCCTCAGCCGCTGCTCCACCATGTCCCCGGACTCCAGCCGCAGCCGCATCACCAGCTCGCCCGCCGCATGGCCAGCCCCCGCCAGCCGAAGCGAAAGCGAGTCCGCAAACCGACGCAGCAGGAAGAGCAGCGGCTGCAACGTCTCCACCGGCGGGTCGATCGTCGCCTCCTCCGCGAACGTCTCCGGCAACCGCTCGTGACGCAGCGGCCGCGTCGCCGAATGCGACGCCGCAGCCCACAACGCAAACGCCTCCAGCCCCAGCCTGTCCGCAAGCTCCCCCTGCCCAAGGCGCAGCATCTCCCCCACCAACCCCACCCCCCATTGCCGCATCAACCGCGCCGCGTGCGCCGAGGGCCCCAGCATCGACACCGGCAACCCCGCCACGAACGCCGCCGCCTCGCACGCCGTCACCACCCTCACCACCTCGCCCCCGCCTCCCTTGCCCGCCGCCCGCGCCGCCTCCAAGGCCAGCGCCGCATGCCGCGCAATCCCAGGCGTCGGGCCTATCCCCACGACCCCATCCAGACCGAGCCCCCGCTTCACCTCCACCATCCGCCACCCCCCCCCCGCCCTCGCCCCCACCGACGCCCCCGCCCCCCGGTCCGCCCCACCCCGCCATCGCCTCCACCGACGCCCCCGGCCCCGGGTCCGCCAATCCCCGCATGTCCAGCGTCATGCAGCCTTCCCCCGTCCATTCCACGTGCGGCGAGAACGCATGCGCCGATTGAACCAACGCGTCCCGCGCAACCCCCTCCGCCGCCGCCGATCGATGTCGCACCACCACCCCGGGGCAACGCGCCATCGCCTGCGGCGCCGTCTGCCCCTCCTCCACCCCATGGGCCCGCGCCACCTCGTTCAGCGCCACAACCCGCGGGCTCCCCTGCCCAGGATCCACCAACACGAACGGCCCCGACGCCATGCCCGGCTCATGCCGCAGCACGGCATGCACCACAAAATCCGGCACCTGCACGACGGCAAACATCTCGGTCACCTCCTCACGCCACCACGCGCTCCCCCGGCGACCCCTCCAGCCCGCCCTCATGGCGCAACAACCCAAACCGCAGCCCCCCAATCACCTCCTCCGGCCCCGCACCCCCCTGCATCGCCCTCTCCCACGTCGGCATCGACACCGATACCCGCGCCGCCGCCCCACCCACCAACGCGAACGGAGTCACCACCAGCACCGCCGACCCCTGGTGCTCCGCCAACCGCGAAAACCGATGCCACACGCTCCCCGGAATCTTCCTCAGTTGCGCCACCGGGTTCAGCTTCAGGTCCACCACCACCACCGGCACGTTCCGGTCCCGCAACAGCAAGTCCGCCGCCTTCAGCGCCTCGTCCGCCGCACGGCAACGCACCCAAAGCAACCGCTCAAGGTCCCCGGCATCCGCCGCGTCCACGTCAAGGCTGTCCGCCCCGTCCACCAACGCCATGAACCGCCCGTCACGCCCCATGCGCCGCATCAACGCGTGAATCACCTGCGCCGTCCCCGAGCACGGCCCCTCGCCCACCAACTCCGTCAGGTCGCCCCCCACCAACCCGCCACCCAGCAACCCGTCCAACTCCCCAACCCCCGTCGCCACCGGCGCCGCCCGACGCCGCCCATGGATCCCAAGCCGCACGTTCGGCACGCGCGCACGCAACATCGCCTCCAATCCCAAGATGCGGTCTCCTGACATCGCTCGCCTGCCTTTCCTCCCTGCCGGGCCCGTCACCGTACCGACCCAACGCCCGGATGGAATGCAAACCTTGCACCAAGGATAGGACATCCGCAGTCCCACCCGCCGCATGCCTCGCCCCGCCTCTTTTCGCTGGGCCAACCCGGCCCATGGTGTTTCATGGCCCCCATGCGTCGCTTCCTCGCCGCGTTGCTTGCCCTCGCCCTTGCACGGTGCCTTGCCCTTGCGGACGTCACGCCCGCCCAGGACCGCCCCTTCACCGTCATGACCTACAACGTCGAGAACCTCTTCGACGTGGACCGCGTCTCCAAGTTCGACGACTACGCCGAGAAACCCAACGACCCCAACGCCTACGGCCCACCCAAGCTCCTCCAGAAGCTCGCCGGCATCGGCCGCGTCCTGAAGTCCGTCGCCGGCGGCGCGGGCCCCGACATCGTCATCCTCTGCGAGCTCGAAATCGACTTCACCCCGGAGTCCAAGGTGCCCGACATCGCACGCTTCCTCGCCGAGCACCGCGGAACCTCCGCAAGGCAAATGCTCTCCGGGGACCTCACCGACTCCACCCGCGGCGTCCCCTCCGAGGCATGGCTCCTCAAGCACCTCTCCGACATCGGCCTCCACGGCTACCTCGCCGTCGTCGGCGAGGACTTCCCGGACCCCGCCGGCCGCGACGACATCGCCCACAAGAACGTCATCCTCTCCCGCTTCCCCGTCCTCTCCTCCGCCACCCATCGCACGGCCGGCGCACGCGGCGTCGTCGAGGCCGTCCTCGACGTCCATGGCCAGCGCGTCCATGTCTTCGCCAACCACTGGAAAAGCGGAGCCAGCAACGCCGCCGCCGAGGAAACACGCGTCGGCAACGCCTCCGTCCTCCGCCGCCGCCTCGACGATCTCCTCCGGGCCAACCCCAACGCCGAGGTCATCATCGGTGGCGACCTCAACTCCCACTACAACCAGAACCAACGCTACCCCCACCTCAGGCGCACCGGCATCCAGGACGTCCTCGGCTCCCAAGGCATCAAGCCCGCCCTCGCAAGGCCCGGCGGCCCCGCCCTCTACAACCTCTGGCACGAGCTCCCACCCGAACGCCGCCTCTCCGACGAGTTCGACGGCGAGTGGGGGACCCTCATGCACCTCATCGTCTCCCGCGGCATGCTCGACGGCACCGGCGTCGAGTTCATCGACGGCTCCTTCTCCCCCTTGATACTCCCCGGCACCAATGCCCAGCCGCCCCTCAACCTCCCATGGCGTTGGACCTCCCATGGCCCCGGTGCGGGCACCAGCGACCACTTCCCGCTCGTCGCCTCCTTCAACCTCTCCATGACACGCAAGACCCGCGACCTCGCCCAGCCCGACGCCCTCGCCGCCAACCCCGCCGCCGCCCTCAAGGTCGGATACCCTTCCCTCGACCGTTCCCGGCTCCGCAACGCCGCCTTCCTGGCCAAGGCATCCCCGGACGCCATCGCCCAAGCCATCGGCGAGCTCTTCGTCGTCGATGCCGTCGTCCCCCAAGGCCGCCCCTTCGAGGTCACCGTCGGCGGCCGACGCTTCGCCCTGCACTCCTTCGACCGTGACCTCAAGGAATCCCTCCGTGCATGGAAGCCCGGCGACAACGTCCGCTTCGTCGGCGAGCTCGGCACCTACAAGGGCCGCCTCCAGTTCGTCATCCACGACCCGGCATGGCGAAACTGAGCCGCCCCGGGCCCGGCCCCGCCACGTGCCGGACCCATCCCGCCTCCGGCCTGATCGAGAAGGTGGCAAATCCATCATGGCTCAGGCTCGACCCGCTGCCATCTCCCCGAGGCCAAGCCGGTACACCCCCGATCCCTCCGTTCAAGACCCCTCAAGCCCTCGCTCTCAAGGCTCGAAGGGGAAGGGCCATCGTTGAAGACGGAGGGGTCTTCCTCGAAGGAACAAGCCCAAATCCCCGCGCAAGGCGTTGGGAAACCCGCGATCCGCAAGCGGGCGAATGGCCGAAGGCTGCGTGCCAACACGCCATCGTGGCGGATGGACACCGACCTCAGCATGCGCATCCAGGAGCCGCAGTCCTCGCGCCTTCGCGCCTTCGCGTAAGGAGATCCCCGCGGCATGCACCATCCAATCAGCGCTGGGGCGGCCTGGCTCCTCGAATCACGCGAACACGCCAAGACGCGAGGAGGACCTGCGGGATCCCCCCGACGCGAGCCCCGCATGAGGCGAGAACCGGGCACCCAAAAACTCCCCGCGCGCGGATCGGGGCGAAGGCATGGGGGTGTTGCAGCAGAACCGTGCCAGCTGAGTTGACCGCGTTACCTCGCTTCGGTTGACCCGTCGGGTCGCGGCGGCGGCGGCTCGTCCCCCACCTCGAACGCCCCCTCCATGCGCGCCATCGCAGCCTCCACCGCGCCGCGGTCCCGGCCGTGCACCCGGCACACCACGTCCCCCGCCGCCACCTTCTCCCCGGGCTTCGCCATCCGGTCCACCCCCACCCAGGGGTCCACCCCGGCCCCCGGCGTCAATCGCCCGCCCCCAAGGTCCCGCACCACCTCCCCCACCACCCGGGCCGCGCAACTCCGAACCCACCCGCCACGTCCCGCCCTCACCTCCCCCACGCAGGGCGCCAGCGCGTCCGCGCACAACATCGACGCCGTCCGCGCCATGTCCGCGCCCTGCGCCATCAACAACCGGTTCCATCGCTCCAGGGGCCGCCCCGACTCCAGTTCCTCCCCGGCACGCGCCCGTCCCGCCTCCTCGTCGGCAACTTGCCCCGTCTCCACGAGCAATTGCGCCGCGCATTCCACCACCAGCGCCCGCACGTCCGCCGGACCGCCCCCGGACAAGCAAGCCACCGACTCCTTCACCTCCAGCCAGTTCCCCGCGCTCCGGCCCAGCGGCGTGTCCATGTCCGTGATCAACGCCCGCGTGCGCACGCCGCAATCCTTCGCCAACCCCACCAGTCGCCTCGCCAGCTCCTCCGCCGCCGCACGCTCCCGCATGAACGCGCCGCCCCCGAACTTCACGTCCAGCACCAGCGCCTCCAATCCCTCCGCAAGCTTCTTCGACAGGATCGACGCCACGATCAGGTCCATGCTCGGCACCGTGCCCGTCACGTCCCGGAGCGCGTACAGTCGGCGATCCGCCGGCACCATCCGCTCCGTCTGGCCCGCCATCGCCACCCCGAGCTCCTCCACCTGCGCCTCCAGCCGCGCCCGCTCCAGTCGCGTCGTGAAGCCAGGGATCGACTCCAGCTTGTCCAACGTCCCGCCCGTGATCCCAAGGCCGCGCCCCGAGACCATCGGCACCCGAAACCCAAGGCTCGCCAGCAACGGAGCCAAGGGCAACGACACCTTGTCCCCAACACCGCCCGTCGAATGCTTGTCCACCACCGGCCGGCCCGCGTCCCGCCCGAATCGCAACACCTCGCCCGAGTCCCGCATCGCCAACGTCAGGCAACGCCGCTCCCCGTCATCCAATCCGCGGAACAAGATCGCCATCAGCAAGGCCGCCACCGGCCCGTCCTCCAGCCGACGCGCCGGGTCGTCCGTCACCACCCTCCCCACGAACTCCCGGATCGCCGCGTCCGAAAGCCTTCCCCCATCCCGCTTTGCCTCAATCCACGTCACCATGTTGCAGCCTCCCTCGCACCCCGCCTCCCGCTCCCCTCAATCATTCAGCGGCTGCGTCGAGCGCAGGTACGCGAACAAGTCCCGCACCTGCTGGTCCGTCAGCCCCGCCAGCAACCCCTCCGGCATCAGGCTCCCGCCCATCGGCTCCATCGACGCCAGCTCCGACGTCGCCAACGCCACCGCCGGCCCATCCGACGTCCGCAACACGACCCGTTGCGCGTCCTTTTCCACCACGAACCCCGCAAGGCTCCGTCCGTCCTTCGTCTCCGCCACGAATGCCTCGTATCCCTCCCGCACCTCCGCCCCCGGGTTCACGATGTTCAGCACCAAGTTCGCAAGGTCGGTCCGCTGGTACGTCGTCAGGTCCGGCCCCACCTCGCCGCCCCGCGCAAACAACCGATGGCACCCGCCGCATGTCTCCACGAACAGCTTCTTGCCCGGGTACGGATTCCCCGTCGCCGCGTTCACCACCTCCACCAGCCGCCCAACCTCTTTTTCCATCTCCGCCGTCGTCGCCTGCTTCAGGCTCGGCCACAGCAGGCCCGTCAATCGCATCGCCTCCTCGCCCGGCAAGGCCTTGAGCCGGCGCGCCACGTCCAGCGGCACCGCTTGCAACGGCACGCCGCCCGACTCCACCGCCCGCATCAAAGCCATCGCCCAGCCCGGACGCGACGCCAGCACCGAGACCGCCGCCCCGCGAACCGGTCCCGGCAACGACCCCAGCATCGCGACCAGCTCCGTGCCCACCGCCGCGTCGCCCTCCGACTGCAACGCCCCCAGCGCGGCGCGCCGGACCTCCGCGTTCTTCCCGTCTCGCACCAACGCCAGCAACGCACGCCTCGCGCCCGCCGCCCGGACCTCCCCCAGCGCCTGAATCCATTGCACCCGCGTCCCCGCGTCGGCCTTCTCGTCCGAGACGACCTGCAACGCCCTCTCGATGGCCTCCGGCTTGCCCCGCCTCAACCCAATCAAGACCGAGTCCGCCCCCGCCGACTCCATCGCCGCCACCAACTCCTCCGGCAACGCGGGCAACGCACGCCCGCGCGTCGCATCCTCGAAGCCCTTCACCAGCCGCGCCGTGGACGCCACGTCCGGCGATGCACGAAACAACCGGGCCATCGACCTCAGGTCGTCCGACTTCCCCGTCGCGGCCCAGCGCCGGGCAAGCCGGCCAAGAATCTGTTCCTGAACGAGGGGCGCACGCCAGAGCTCGCGCTCGTCCAACACCGACAACACGGCTTCACGATCCGTCTCGCACCAACCCTCCACCGCCCACCACAGCAGCAACGGCTGCCGCGCATCCCGTGCGTCCTCGTCGTGCATCATCAACGCCCGCACCACCGGCATGCCCTCAGCCGCCTTCATCCGGCGCGCCGTGCACGCCAGCTGCGCCCGCACCTCCACGTCCCCCTCCGACGCCGCCAACGTGGCCATGCGCGCCGACAATCCCCCGGCAACATTCCCCTCGTCGCCAGCCCATCGCACAGCCCAAAGACGCACCTGCGGGTCCGGGTGTCCCATCAACCTCCCCGCGCGCGCCGCGTTCATCCAGCCAAGCTGTCGCAGCGCCCACAGGGCCTCGAGACGCGCGTTCACGCCCCCGTCTCCCGGCGCCTCCAACAGCGCCTCCAGCGCCGGCGCCACGCCCGCGTCCTGCTGGTCCGCAAGCATTCGCAACGCCGTCTGGCGGACGAACCGGTTGCCATCTCCCAGCCTTCCAGCCAGGGCCCTCGCATCCAGCCCGGCCATGGATGGCATCCGTCCCGGGCGCGCCCCCGTCCCACGCAGCCGGTACACACGCCCGTTCGTCGGGTCCACCTGCCCCTCGTGGTTCCGGTAATGGTTCACCTGCCGGTCGTACCAGTCGCACACGTACAACGCGCCGTCCGGCCCCTGCTTGATGTCCACCGGCCGGAACCATGGGTCCGTGCCCTTCACCGCATGGCCCACGTCGCGCGTCCGGAACGTCGATCCGTCCCGGCTCAGCTCCGAGACCACCACCCGCCCCTGCAAGGGCTCCACCCCGAACAACCTTCCCCGGAACGCCTCGCCCAACCCGCCCGAGTCCTCGATCACGAACGTGTGCGTGAACCGATCCACGTCCGGGTGCGCCATCGCCGGGAAATACCCGTACGCGTGCGGGTTCGACAACGGCCCATGCTTGTCGAAGCCCTTCTGCAAGTAGGCTCCCTGCATGTAATGGAAGCCCCGCGTGTTGCCGCCGTTGTGCCCGGAAAAGACCCGGCCCGCCGAGTCCAGCTCCAGCCCGAACGCATTCCCGCCGCCCTCGCTGAACACCTCATAGACGCGCCGCGGCGGATGGTACCTCCAGATGTTCTGCCCCTGCGAGTACACCGGCCTTGGCGACAACGGCCGTCCATCCGCCCCATGCACGAGGATGTTCCCCGTCACCGTGGACCCCTGGCACCCGTACAACCACCCGTCCGGCCCCCATCGCAGCGAGTTCGCCACCGAGTGCGTGTCCTCCAGCCCGAACCCCGACAACCGCACCTCCGGATCCCCGTCCGGAACGTCGTCGCCGTTCCGGTCCGGGTAGAACAGCAGGTACGGCGGGTTCAACACCCACACCCCGCCCCGGCCAAACGCCACGCTCGTCGCGATGTTCAGCCCGTCCACGAACACCTTGTGCGACTCAAACGTCCCGTCGCCGTCCCCGTCCTCGTGCACGCTGATGCGGTCGAGACCCTTGAAATGATGCGGCGGCGGCGGCGGGACCCGGTCGTACACCGCCCGCCAGAAGTTGTCCCGCGACACCATCTTCACGCCCGCCGGATGCGGGTATTGCCGGTATTCCACCACCCACATCCGGCCCCGCTCGTCGAACGTCAGGAACACCGGCTGCGCGATGTCCGGCTCCGCAAGCACAAGGTCCCATGCAAGGCCCGGCATCAACTCGAAGCGCGTCGCCGCCTCGGCCGGAGGCAACGGGCCCGCCGGACGCAACTCCGCCTTCTTGCCGCCCTCGCTTGCACCCGGCCCGGATCCTCCCGGCGCCGCCCCGGGCGTCGCCGCCGGCTTCCCCGGGGCCATGGGACCGGGCGGGATGAACTCGCCCAGCGCCCACAACATCCCGTTCAGGAGCAGCCGACGGAACATCGGCCGCGCAAAGTCCTCCGGCGCCCCCAACGACGTGTAGAAAACCCTCCGGTTGTCCCGCGTGTTCACCCACGCCACCGGTTCCTCGTCCGACTTCCCGTCCTCCGTCCGCCCCACCAGCAACGGCGTCACCGTCCGGTACAGGTTTCGGCTCCGGTACAGGTGCGACTCGAAGAGCCCCTCCGCGTCCACGCCCGCCAGCACCGGATGACCCGCCGTCTCCGTCGCCTGCCGCACCCTCGTCCGCCGCCCCGGCCCCTTGCCGTAGTGGTCCATGTACCTCGCCCCAAGGACGTCCTCGTCGAACGTCGGCCAGGAACGTTCGGCCGCGAACTCGGCGCCGCGCGCGGCGAAGGCATGGCTCGCCGTGCGGATCCCCACCAACGGCTTGCCCGCCGCCACGTGCTCGCGGATCAGGGCCAGCATCCCGGCCGGCGCGGGCCGCCTCCGGACGCTGACCACCACAAGGTCCGCCCCGCGGATGGCCTCCCAGTTCTTGAAGTCGCCGTCGCCCTCCCTCTCCGACGCCTCCACCCTGTCGATCTGGAAGCCCCGGAACCCCAGATGCTCGCGCGCAAACTCCGGCAACGTCTCCCATGTCCGGTACTCGTTCTCGCCGATCACCAACGCCACGCGCCGGACCTTGTCCCCCTGGAAACGGAACGGCTCGCCCCCCAGGACCTGCGCGCTCGTCACGCTCGGGCACCAGAACTTCTCGATGTGCTCCACCACCAGCTCCGTCCCCCGGAAATGCGGGACGTACGGCGCCTTGCGATGGTTGTACATCGAGTCCGTCATGTCCCGCACCAGCAGCACGTTCTGCCCCTGCCGCACCATCTGCCGGATCGAGAACGGGCGCCCCAGCACGCACATGTTGATGTGCACCCCCATCACGAGGACGTTCGTGATCCCGCGCTGCCGCATCAGGTAGTAGGCCTCCGACGAGTCCGTGACCGCGTCCCCGTCCCGGATCTCGATCGCCGGATGCTGCCGGCTCCACGCCTTGAACGACGGGCAGTCCGGGCAGCCGTCGCAGCCCCCGTCGGAGTCGTCGATCGGCAACGCCCCCTCCACCTCCGGCTTCAACGAGCACCAGCTCTCCAACGGCACCCGTGTCTCCACCGCGGGCGCCGAACGCGCCAACGCGCGCCCCGGATGGTCCTTGTAGAAGTCCATCGTGTCGCTCGGGCAATGGATCACAAGGCAGCCCTTCCCGCGCAGCGACGCGATCAACTGGTTCATCCTCGGCGTCATCTCGCCCACACGCCCCGTCGCGTCCGGACAATGGTGCTTGTCCCACATGTCGCACACCACCACGGCCGTGCGCGCCGGATCCCATTGCACCGCCGTCTCCCGGGGCGCCCAATCATTCGTGCCCGCGCCCGTCCGGACCCGCGCCCGCGCGTTGAGGACCAAGGACTCCGCGGCATTCGCCGCGCCCGCCGCGCCCATGAGCCAGCACGCCACGGCCGTGCACAACCATCCAAGGGGAACCTTCATGGCCCCATGCTGCCCTCCCCATCCCCGCCCACGCCAGCCTTTGCCCAATGGGGTCACATCTAAACCATTGACATTTGCGATGCCTCGGAACGTGCGCGTCGTGCCCCCGAGGAGAGAACCTCCCACGCCGCAGTCACCCGTCGCCGACGCCAGCCGAGCGGCCCGGGGCATGCGGCCCCAGTCGCTCGCCGAGGCATGTCAGCACCGATCCGAAATTCCATGGTTCCTGCCGGCCTGAATCGCACGGGGCATGGGTGCCTTCGGTCCATCTGCTTGATCCATCGACGCCAGCCATTCTTCCTTCTTCTGAGACCCAGCCCGGGTGCGCAGGTGAGGCACCGTAAGGCATTCAAACAGGACGGGTACGACCTCCCGAGGGTGCCCCTCAGTTCTCCCTGCCCACGTGCATTTCAAACCCTTGGTTTTCGGCGCAATCCGCGTCGGCGCCGACAGGCCATGCAGGGATGCAACCCGAGCGCCGGGCGGGCCTCGAATCCCGCGGGCCCGGGCGGCGGCGACATCGCAAGGGCCAGCCTGCCTGCGGGATCGAGTCGAAAGCGGAAAATCCAAGGGGGTTCGGGGGGACAGGGTACCCCGGGGCCCATGGAGTTCTTTGCGGTTCAACAACAAAACATGCCGGGAAAAGTCCGTTGGCTCGCCCGAGCCACCGGCATTTCACGCTGGGCCAAAACACTCCCAGGCCCCGCCTCCCCATGGCCAAATGGGTGGACTCAACCCCAGCCGCCGCCTCCACACCCAAATATTCAATGTTTAGATGTGACCCCATTGCCCCCATGCTGTCTCTCCTCTGACTCTGATGCCGTGCGCGTAACCCACACCCCGTCCCCATGGCAACATCGGTTTGATCCCCGCCTCAAACCGGCTTCCCCCTGCAAGATCGGCACACCGACCCGAGCCCTCGTTCGAGGCGTCCATGCAACCCCTGCTCCCTTGAATCTTCCCGCCCGAATCCCGAACCTCACCCCCAGCGCATGGGCAAACGCTTCTACATCACCACCGCCATCGACTACACCAACGGCGCACCCCACCTCGGGCACGCCTACGAAAAGGTCGTCACCGACGTCATCGCTCGCGCCCATCGTGCCATGGGCGAGGAGGTCTTCTTCGTCACCGGCCTTGACGAGCACGGCCAGAAGGTCCAGCAGGCCGCCGCCGCCGAGGGCAAGGATCCCATGACCTACTGCGACGAGCTCGCCCTCCAATGGCTCGCGCTCGCCAAGGACCTCGGCCTCTCCAACGACGACTTCATCCGCACCACCGAGGCCCGCCACAAGGCCGTCGTTCATGCCATCCTCTCCAAGCTCCATGCCTCGGGCGACCTCTACTCCCAGCCCTATCAAGGCTGGTACTCGGTCAAGGAGGAGACCTTCCTCACCGAGAAGGACCGCAACCCTAATGGCTCATGGGACCCGAAGTGGGGCCAGGTCATCCCGCTCACCGAGGAGAACTGGTACTTCCGCATGGCCCGCCACCAAGACTGGCTCGTCGCACACATCGAGGCCAACCCGTCCTTCATCGCGCCAGCCTGCCGACGCAACGAGGTCCTCGGCTTCCTCCGCTCCGAAAAGCTCGCCGACCTCTGCATCTCACGCCCCGCCAGCCGCCTCTCATGGGGCATCCCGCTGCCCTTCGCCCCGGACTGGGTCACCTACGTCTGGTTCGACGCCCTCACCAACTACGTCACCGTCGCCGCTGACCATGGCGACCCCGCCGTCCTCCATCCCCTCGGCCTCCCCGCCCCGGCCTCCCCCATGGCCCAGCCTCCCCTCGCCCTCTGGCCCGCCGACATCCACGTCATCGGCAAGGACATCATCAAATTCCACGCCGTCTATTGGCCCATCATGCTGCACGCGGCCGGCCTCCCTCTCCCCCTCCAAATCCTCACCCACGGCTGGTGGCAAAAGGACGGGCAGAAACTCTCCAAGTCCACCGGCAACGTCGTCGATCCCATCGCCGTCATCCGCGACTGGGGCCTCGACGCCTTCCGCTACTACGTCCTGCGCGAGCTCGCCATCGGCCCCGACGGCAACTGGACCGACGAGGGCTTCCAGTCCCGCTACAACGCCGAGCTCGCCAACGGCCTCGGCAACCTCCTCAACCGCGCCGTCAACATGCTCAACAAGTACCGCGACGGCATCGTCCCTGCACCCTCCGACGAGCTCGCGCCCGACGCCTCGCGCGCCGTGGAGAACACCAGCCAACTCCTCCGGCAAAACGACCTGCAAGGCGCCTTGGTCGCCATCTGGGACCTCGTCAGCCGCGCCAACCTCTACGTCGAGCAAACCCAGCCCTTCAAGCTCGCCAAGGACTCCGCCCAAGCCCCGCGCCTCGACCAAGTCCTCTACAACCTCGTCGAGTCCTGCCGCATCCTTGCCATCCTCCTCGCCCCATTCCTGCCCGACACATCCCGCCGCATCCTCGGTCAACTCGGCATCCCCGCGCCCGCCCATCCCCACGTCTGGCCCCTGACCGCATGGGGCGGCCTCCAGCGAGGACACAAGGTCGCCGCTCCCCAGCCCCTCTTCCCGCGCAAGGACCTCAAGCCTATGGCCTGAAGACAACGCCGGGGGGAAAGCGATGGCGAGGCGGTTGCCTCCTCAACCCGCCTGCGACGCCCCCTTCCAGCCCGTCGCCCGCGCGATCGCAGGCTCCGCGCCCAGCGTCCCCGCCAGCTCCCCAAGGTAGGACGCCGACCTGACCCGCTCCACCATCGCACGGGCGTGCCCGAGCCGTTCCCGAACCCCAAGCCGCGCCGCCTCGTCCGCATGTCCCTCGCGCCCAACAAAGCGCGCAAGGTAGTCCGAGTGCCGACGCCATGACGCCAGCTCAAGATGCTGGCGTGCCAGCAACCGTTCCCGGTACCAGCCCGAGCCCAGCATGGACTCGCGCGTGAACAACGCCCTCACCGACGGGTCCGTCACCGGCTTCCCCTCAAAGTGCCCGTCCCGCATCACGTGCAGCAGCGCCCGCAAGGGCGGGCATGCATCCTCCACCGACCCGTCCGCGAAGTAATGCTCCGCCACCCGCCGGTGCGTCTCCACCACGTTCATCACCGCATCCGCGAACTCAGCCGGGTCCTGCTGCTCAGGCCGCAGCATGTCCTCCGTCAGCACCGCGTGCGGGTGGTTGAACAACCGCCCAAGGAACGCGTTCACGAACCGCGACGTGATGCGATACCCGAGCCGGCTCGCCAGCACCCTCTGCCCGCCAATCTCCATGTCCTCGCATCGCTCAAGGTATCCGCCCCGGATCAGGAAGGCCGCCTCCCGCTCCTCCGGCCCCATCCGGCACCACAACTCCGGCACCAACAGCGAGATGTCATGGTCCACACGCACCCGTGGCCCCACGCAACCCGCGCTCGTCACGAACCCGTCATGGCCCGTCAGGATGAACCCGCACAACGCCGCGTTCAGGTCATATATCGGCGGCAACGCGTTGAACGGCCCCTTCGTCAACGCACCCTCGCTCCCGGCACCCGTCGTGCTCGGCGACTTCCCCGTCATGCTCGAGATGAACTCCATGAACAACTCAGGCAGCTCCATGTAGTGAACCGGCCCGTAGCACGCCAAGGACCGCACCCCCTTCTCCGCCGCGTTGTTCCGCCTCCCAGCCAACACCGCGCCCACCACCACCGGCACCGGCTCCCCGGCCGGGATCCGCCTCGCCAGCCGCATCCCCTGCTCCGCCACGTGCCATGTCCTCGGATCCAAAAGGTCCGGGCGCACCTGCAAGTACCGCGGGTTACCCGACGGCTTGCCGTTCACCAGCCTTGGGAACGCCGTGCAGGCAAACTGAAGGCGCCAATCCGCCGCCTCCTTCACCAACCCCTGCATCGCCGGCGTGAACTGCGCGAAGCCAATCGCGTCGTCCACCAACTCCCGTGCAAACGCCCCGTCCAGGGGCTCGTAGTTGCTGAAGAAGTTGTCCCGGCGCGCGAAGTCCGCCTCCGCGTGCTTGTCATACCCACGCACCACCGCGTCGTCCGGCCGCTGGAACAACCGTTGCTCCACGTTCCGCACCATCTTCACCGACGCCCCCGTCACGGCCGGGTCCAGCGTGCCCGCACGCCCGCGCGGCACCACGACGGACGCCGTGATGTCGTCCTCCGCCTGGAGCTTGAGCGACGGCTGGAAGTCCTTCCGCAGCCCGAACGTCCGCCATGCCCCCGACTCGTCATACCCCACCCGCAGGAACTGGGTCGCCAACCGCTGGCGCCCAAGCCGCAGCTCGTTCGCCGGCGTCCCGTTGATCACGTCCACCGCGAACCTCTCACGCCATGCGTCGCCCCAGCCCGGACGCCAGAACCGCTTCACCACGAACACCAGCTCCTTGATGTGCGCGGGAATCGACCCAATCCACGCGTTGTGCTCCGCGGAGAACTCCGGCGACGGCGTCAACAGCTTGATCACCGACCCCAGCGACCGCTGCGGCGACAACAACGTCCGCCTGTCCTTCCCGTTCTTGCCCGGGTCCGAGAACCGCCCGGAAAGATCCCTCCCAAGGATCTCCTCCACCCGGTCGAAGTCCGCCTTGAAGTCCGCCACGAACACCGGCCCGTGGATGATCGCGTCGGCGATCGGCTTCGAGATCTCGCTCTTGCCGCCGCCGCTCACCGTGCACGGCTTGTGACACAGGACGCCCTCCTGGCGCGTCCCAACCAAGCGCCATGCGCGGTTCCCAGACGGCCGCTCCAGGTGAACCTTGAACCCGCTCGGCAACACGTACACGTGCCCTGCCAACAGCTTGATCCGCGACTCCCCTCCCCCCGCCTCAGGCCAGGTCACCGTCTGGTCTTCCATCCGGAACCGAGCCGTCTCCGGCACGTATGCCACCGTCGGGTGCACCCGGTCCACCGCGTGCCCCTCCGGCCGCATCTCCACCGTGTCCCCAAGCGAAGCCCATGCCTCCGCCAACGTGTGCGGATGCTCCAGCCGGTGCTGCGACGCGTCGTACTCCCCCGCAAGGTCATACCGCGCAAACACCAACGCTCCCCCGGCATGCTCCTCCTCCGCCAGCCCCATCAGGTTCGCCGAGAAGCTCACCTGCGTTTTGATCTCCTTCTTGCAGTACCCGAAATAGTTGTCCGAGATGATCGTCACCACCACCCCGGTCGCGTCCCGCGCCGTCAGCTTGAACGCGTTCCCCTCGTTGTACTGCTCGTCCTCCGTCCGCCAGCACATGCCGTCCCGCCGCTGCCGCTCCGTCGCCTCCTCCCAGCGCGGCAAACCCAGCTCCTTCTTCGGCAGCCCTGTCACGTGCGGCGCCACCACGATGTACCCCGTGTGCCCAGACCAATGCTCCGGGTCCAGCGCCGCGTCGTTCTCGGGCAGGAACGGGTCCCCCCCGTTCCCAAAGATCGACTCCACGAAGTCAAGGTTCGCAACCAACGAGCCCGGCACCAGCAACCTTACCTCCATCCGCCGCTCCGGCAGCCAGCCCGGCACCGCCGGCGCAACCAGCGGCCGCACCTGCATCGACACAAGGCAACACGCGTCCCCGGCTCCCGCCGTGAACGGCAGCCGCAGCAAGGCCTCCGGCGGCTGCAAGGCACGCCTCATCAACGCCGCAAACACCCCGCGCGGCACCGCCTTCTTGTCGTCCGGCACCGGCAACCCGCCCTCCGCCACATGGAAGATCCCCGCCGTCGTCCGCCGGTCCGACTTCGGGTTGTGCAACACCCCGTTCGCCAACCGGTAGCTCTTCAGCAACGGCGACGTCACCGAGTCCGCGCCCGGAGGCAACGACAACATCCGCGCCAGCCCCGCCCGGTCGAGCACCAACGTCCGCGTCGGCAGCTTCGGCGGCACCACCACGTCCTGAAGGTACTCGTACAGGAACGCCTGCACCCGGTTGTCCGCAGGGCACAGGTACGACGCCAGCAACCGGTCCTTCTCCCGATGGTGCGCCACCAACCGCTCCAGCTCCGGCCCCAGCGCCGGACCGCCGGTCGCGGGCGGCACCACCGGTAGCCCAAGCTCCGCAAGCTTCAGGTTGATGTGTCGTTGCAGTGACTCTTGGTCGGCCGCAGCCAACCCAATCCGTGCCTCGTCTTCCATGGGGATTTGATGGGCGCCCCGCTCGAAGGCCCCTCGCAGACCCTACGTCCATGCACGACCCCGGCAAGCGGCCTCCCCCTGACCCCATGCTCGCAACGTTCACCCTAACCATGCGCCCGTTCGCTCCGCCCGGCAGGACAACTCGTTCCTCCTTAGTGTCGTGTCTCACAAATGGCTGGTGTTTCGCCGCGAGGGATTTTCGTGTCCAACGAGGCGCGAGTGACGAGCAGACCCGCTGAGGTTTGTGTGGTGCGAGCCACGACGTGGGACGCGAAAAGAGCCGCGGCCCTTCGGGTTGCTCCAAGAATGCCCCGGGGCTTCGTTGTTCGTCCGTCACAGACCGCTGCGGGTATGCTCCGTCCTCACGCCTTGC
>CAIYFP010000578.1 GCA_903925515.1 uncultured Verrucomicrobiota bacterium | reverse complement strand
GCTGGAGCCCCAGACGTCGCCGGAGGAGCCGGCGGCGGCAAAGTTCCAGAACAGGTTGTTGGCGAAGTCCGGCTGGGAGGTGGCGTCGATGCGGACGCGGCGGCCCTGGAACTCGGTGAAGACGGAGTTGTACCAGCGGCAGAAGTTGGCTCGGCGGATGTTGTGGGCGTCGTTGCCGGAGCCGGTGGTGCCTGCGCCGATGAAGGTGGCGTTGTACACCGTGTAGTTGGACAGGGGCTGGGCGCCCTCGACGAGGACGTCATTGGGCTGGGGCTGGCCGTTTTGTTCGCCGCCCTGGTCGCGGACGTCGGGTGCCTGGATGCTGAACCAGAACTGGTTGCGGCCATTGAACCCCTGGTCGGTGTCGAACGAATCGTCGTCGTTGAATGCCGAGACAAGGTGCTTGGTATCGACGGAGCCGCCGAAGAACTCGAAGCCGTCGTCGGCGATGCAGTAGGCCTCGACGAACTCAAAGGTGGTGCCGCGCCCGACGCCGCCGAGGGAGACGCCGTTGATTTCCTTGTCCGTGGTGAGCTTCTTGCCGCCGTGGCGGACGGAGAGATAGCGGATGACGCCGGAGGAGTCGCCGTCGTCGGGTCCGCCGAAGCGGTGGATGAAGTCCACCTGGCCGTTGACGGCATTGGTGACGGCGATGTCGGGAAGGCCCTCGTAGATGTCGTGGGGAAGGCTGTTGGTGGTGGAGGCGGGGTTGTTGATTCGGGCGTTGCCGAAGAGGACGAGACCGCCCCACAGGCCGCGGGTGGGGAAGGGAAGATCGGAGGGGTCTGTGACGTCGTCCTGGGAGGAAGTCATGATGATGGGGCGGGCGGGAGTGCCAATGGCGTTGAGCTTGCCGCCGCGGCACACGAAGAGCGCGCCGAAGTCATTCGCCGCCGACGAGCCGGTGCCGGTGCCGGGGACGCCTTGGATGACGGTCCCGGGCTCGATGTTCAGGACGGCATCGCCCATGACATAGACGAAGCCGTTCAGGACGTAGGTGTTGGTCGCCTTCCACTGGTGGCTGCCATAGAGGTAGCCGCTGACGACGTTGGTATCTGCGCGGGCGAAAAGGGCGCACGCGGCCATGGTGAAGGCCCCGTAGAGGGCTCGAATCCAATTCAAGTTCATGGTGGTGAAGCGGGGGAGCGACACGCCACCCGGGATGGGAGGCTGGCATCGCGACCGCGCCGTGAACTTGAGCCCCCAAGGTGGCGGCGCCGTGACGCTGGGGTTGGGATTCCGTGAAGCCTCCGTTGCCGCGAGTGTGGGACCGGGGCGGAAGCGGGGGGCGGCTGGGGGCGTTCAGCGTCGTCGGGTCTTGATCCAGCCCCAGGTGAAGGCGGCCACGAGGGTTGGAATGGCGATTACGGCAAGGATCTGGGGGGCGGTCGCGTCGAAGGTGCGGCGCCATGGCCCGACGAAGACGGTGGTGCGTGATGCAGGCAGGGCCGGGGGGAGGGTCCGGATTTCCATGAGGCCGTAAGTGCCGCCGGGGGCCGACAGCCACCAGTCACGGCGTTGGACGGCCTTGCCGTGGAGGCTTGCCGGGGCGGCGAGGACGAGGAGCGCGCCCGTGGCGGCGGGCGCAAGACGGAGCATCCATGAGGCGCGCTTCATGGGCATTGGGATAGCAACGAAGGCTGTGCTGGGCGAGAGCGAGATGGCACGGAGCGCGGGTTGGGCTTGAAACCTTGTCGTGAACGGACGGCATGATGCACGCAACACGCATGAAGAAACTGGGGCGAATCCTTGGGATGGTTGGGGCGGTGGCTGCCGCGGCATGGGCTGGCGCGGCGGACCTTGGGGTTCCGGCCACGGACGATGGCTTGCCTGGGGATGGACCGATCCGGCGGGCGGACTGGTTCAGGAAGCATTGGTTGCAACGGAGGGAGGCGTGGGAGGGCCGCCGGGAGATCGATCGTCATGCGCTGGTGTTCGTCGGGGATTCCATCACGGAGGGTTGGGGCGACGGATTCCGGGGCCAGTTTGGCGGGCTGAAGCTGGCCAACCGGGGGATCAGCGGGGACACGTCGCGCGGGGTTTTGGCCCGGCTGGGGCATGACGTCATGGACCTTGAGCCGGTGGGGATCGTGCTGCTGGTGGGAACGAATGACATCGAGGAAGGAGCGGCGCCGGAGGTGATCGCGGCGAACGTCCGGCTGATCCTCGGGCAGATTCGGGAGCGTCGTCCCGACGTGCCCGTGATCGTGTGCGACGTGTTCCCGAGCGCGGCGTCGATGCGGCGGCCGTCGGGCGTGATTCGCAAGGTGAACGAGCTTGTGGCCAAGGTGACGCCCGGTTTCCCGAACGTGACGAGGGTCGAGACATGGCAATTGTTTGCGACGGGCCAGGGCGATGCGAGGCCGTCGGAGTTCCCGGACCTGCTCCACCTGAACGACGCGGGTTACGCGCGGTGGGCGGCGGCGCTGCGTCCGTTGCTGGCGACGCTGGGCTACACGGAGACGGCGGAAGACGGGTTCGAGCCTGAACCGGGTTTCAGCCCGCTGTTCAACGGGCGAGACCTGACGGGCTGGGGATTCCGTACGAACGAGTTCTCCGGGCTGACGCGTAGCCCGGAGGGGCGATACCTTGCACGGCATGGACGGCTGGTGGTGGGGACGCCGCCGGAGGGACGGCGGTTCGACGCGATATGGACGACGCGATCGTTCACGAACGACTTTGTGCTGAAGCTGGAGTTTCGTGCGACGCCCTACGCGGACAGCGGCATCTTTCTCAGGAAGCCGCAGTTGCAATGCCGGGACTACCTGATTGCGGGGCCGTACACGAACCTGACGCGATACCGTGCGCAGGATTGGAACGAGATCGTGGTGTCGGTGACGAACGGGGTGGCGCATTGCACCTGCAACGGGGAGGTGATCGAGGCGGCCTTGAAGCTTCCGGCGTCGGGGCCGATCGGCCTTGAGGGCGACCGCGGGCAGATGGAGTACCGACGGATTCGACTGCGGGAACGGCGCGGGGGAGCGGGCTGGTAGCTCCCTTGGGTTGACGCGCGTCCGCATGGCTTGGTCCTCTCTGGGCATGGGCAGCGCGATGACAGGGAGTGGAGCAGGTCTTCGGCGAGTGGTGTCGGGCTTGGCCATGATCCATGCCTTGACGACGTGGGCACACGGGGAGGAGCTCAAGAAGGGCAACCATGCGGCGGCGGAGCCCCGGGCCCCGGAGGCGCAGCGGCGGTCGTTCGTCTTGCCGGAGGGGTTCGAGATCGAGTTGGTCGCGAGCGAGGAGACGGGAGTTGCCAAGCCCGTGACGATCGCCTTCGACGATTCGGGGAGGCTTTGGTCGGTGACGGCGACCGAGTATCCGCGGGACAACGATCCCGGGGCCTGGGGGCGCCCGGGCAAGGACCGCGTCGTGGTGATCGACAGACCCGCGGGTCCGGGGCCGCACGTGGCGCGGGTGTTTGCGGACGGGTTGGTGTTGCCAATGGGGGTGTTGCCGCAGGGGCGGGGAGCGGTGGTGGCGCACGGGCCGGAGATCGTGTTTCTCGATGACCGGGATGGGGATGGCCGGGCGGACGCCAAGACCGTCTTGCTGAGGGGATTTGGCACCCAGGACACGCACACGATGCCGCACCAGCTGGAGTGGATGCCCGGCAACTGGATTGCGTTCTCGCAGGGGGTCTTGAACACGGGCACGGCGGTGACCACCACAGGGGCCTCGGTGAACTTTGACCGGACGGTGGTGGCGCGTTTCCGGCCGGACGGGTCGGAGCTCCGGATCATCGGGACGGGGCTGAACAACATTTGGTCGTGGGTGCAGGACCGGGGCGGGCGGGTCTTCTTCCATGAGGCCAACGACTTCGGGTACGCGATCGTGCCGTTCGAGGAGGACACGACATACCCGAGCTTCATCGAGCGACGGGTGCACCCGGACGCGCCGTACCACCCGCCGACGACACCGAACCTGAGCCTTGGCGGCACGGGGTTGTCGGGGTTGGCGTTGTCGGATGACCGGGAAGGGTCGTTCCCGCCGCCATGGCATGGGATGTTCTTCGTGGCCAACCCGATCACACGCCGCATCAACACGGTGTCGGCGACGCTTGGGCCGGACGGCGTGCACCGGTTCGAGCAACGGCCGGACTTGGTGGCCACGGACGACGAGTTCTTCCGTCCGATTGCGGTTCGGTTTGGACCGGACGGCTGCCTGTACGTCGTGGATTGGTACAACCGGATTATCTCGCACAACGAGATCGCGCGGGACCACCCGGCTCGGGACAAGACGCGCGGGCGCATCTGGCGTGTGCGGCACCGGTCGATGGCCCGGCGCGACGTCCCCGACGTGGCGGCCGCCAGCGAAGCGGAGTTGTTGCGGCATCTGCGTTCTCCGGGGACATGGGAATCGCGTGCCGCCTGGCACCAGGTCGTGTCCCGTGCTGCGCGGTCGCTGGTCCCGGAACTTGGGAAGACGGTGGCAAACCGGGCACGGCCGTCCGACGAGCGCATCCTTGCGTGGTGGTGTCTTGAGGGACTGGGAGCCTGGGACGAAGGGCTTGGCCGCAGCATGTTGGCAAGCGAGGACGCCGACGTGCGCCATGAGGCGGTCCGGTCGCTTGCGGCGTTCCGGCCCCCGGTCGGACGGGTGATGGCGCTGCTGCGGCCGCTGGCCGGGGAGCCGACGTTTCGGGTACGGCTGGAGGTGCTGCGGGTGCTTCGGGAGCGGGCGTCGGAGTTGTCCGCCGGGGACATGGACTGGGTGGAGGCGTGGCGGAGAGGCCATGATCCGGGGAAGAAGGTGAAGGGGTGGGACCGGGAGTATCTTGCGCCGGGCGGCACCTACGAGGCGGCGTTCCAGGATTTGCTGGTGCAAATGGTGAGGGAGCGTCGGGACGGCGTGGTTCGCACGGCGGTTGCGAGCCGGTTTTCAGGAGTGTTGGGAACCAGCCCGCGGAGGACCGTGCCGGAGGTGAGGCGCATCGACGAGCGCGTGCGGGCACTGGCGAAGGTGGTGGACGACGCCGCGACGCCGGACCTTGCGCGGGGAAGGACCTTGTTCGGGGCCAGATGCGGGGCTTGCCACGCGGTGCGGCGGACGGACCCGGGGTTTGCACCGGCGTTGGCTGGCTCGCGGAACCGGAACACCGAGGGCGTCTTGATGGCGGTCCTTGATCCGGCCCGGGCGGTGGAAGGGGTTTTCCGTCAGTTTAGGGTTGAGCTGCGGGACGGTGAAGCCGTGGACGGCTTCATGGGGGGCGAGACGCCTGAGGCGGTCACGCTGCGGTTTGCGGGGGGCGCAAGCCGGGTGATTGCGGCGACGGACATCGTGCGGGCCGGGTACATCGACGGGACGTCGGCGATGCCGGAGGAATTGCTCGAAGGGCTGGACGACTCGCAGGTGACGGACCTTGTGCGGTACGTGCTGTCCTTGGAGTGACCCATTCCCTCGCGCCCGAAGGGCAGAAAGACGGGCTCAATCGAGCCCGGTGATCGACTCGAGCTCGCGCACGCGGGCATCGATGCGCTGGCGCGACACCCGGGTGGTCACGGTCAGTCCAAAGCCCTCGCAGCAGAAGGAGGCAATGACGGCGCCGTGGATGATGGCGCGGCGCAGGTGGGAATCGACGGAGCCAGCCTTGCGGCTGGCGAGGTAGCCCATCAAGCCACCGACGAAGGAGTCGCCGGCGCCGGTGGGGTCCACGACCTTGCGGAGGGGGTAGGCGG
>CAIYFP010000577.1 GCA_903925515.1 uncultured Verrucomicrobiota bacterium | reverse complement strand
TTGGAGTCGTACAGGAGCCGCCCGATCAGCGTGGACTTGCCGTCATCGACGGAGCCGCAGGTGTTGAATCGCAGGATTTCGACGGGGTGCGCTGGGGTGGGACGTTCCATGGGAAAAGGGTGTGTGGGAAGTTGGGGGGTTAGTTTGGGGCGCGTGGGGTTCGGGCGTGGCGAAGCTGTTCCAGCTCGGCCTTGAGCGGCTTCCAGTACGCGGCATCCATCGCGCGTTCGTGCTGCTCTTCCTGCATCAAGAAACCCGCAAGGGCGCCCGCGTCGGCCTTGATGGCGGCCTCCAGCGAGGGCCTCGTCACGGCCTCCTCGGCCGCGAGCCCCGGATGCCGTGACGCGACCTCGACCAGCAACGACGTCGTCCGCAGCTCCCGAAGCCAGAGGCGCACGCGGTCGGGCGATGGCTCCGCGGTGCACGCGAAGTAGTCGGCCTCAACCAAGGCCCGGATCATGGGCCAATCCTTGTCCCGTTGGGTTTTCTTCGCCCGGACGAGGTCGGCCAGCGCCATGACGTCCCATGTCTCGCCATCGGGCGTCGCGAGCACGGTGCGCCGTTCCCAGAGCGTGGCGAACGCGTCCACGCCGCGCATGCGGGCCATGACGTCCACGCGGAGTCCTGCCGCTTCGGGGTGGTTGCAGCGGAAGTGCACGGCATGGCCGCGTTCGAGGAAGACGGCGTCGAACGGCGGCACCGCGACCACCTCCGCGCCGAGGTCCTGCATGGCATCGCGAATGCGGGCGAGGTTGGAGGCATCTGCGAGCACGGCGAGGTCGAGGCCCCGGCTAAACTGGGCCGCGCCGTACAACACGCAGGCCTGCCCGCCCATCAACAGGGCGCGTACATCGCGCCTCCGGATCATGGAAAGGGCTTTGCGTATCGGGTTCGGGATCAAGCGAGCCCCCCATCGCGAGGTAGTGTTCCCACAACTTCTCCGACTCCAGCCACCGTTCCATGGGCGTGAGCCGGTACCACTCGGCCCACTCGCCCGAAACGACGTCCTCCGGCTCGATCATGCTGGAAAGGGAAGCACCTCATGCCGCGTCTTTCAATCCACGGGCGGGATGCTCGCCCGCAGCTCGTCGAGGCGCGCCCGCGTCCCGTGGAGCCCCGTCCAATGATGCAGGTAGTCCCAGTCCATGGCGGTGGCCTGGATGGACAGGACGTCCCGGACGTCCTCAAGGTCCTTGGGTCGGCTCCAGCAAAGCTTGGACACGACGACGTCCTCGGCGGTCAGGACGAAGGTGCGGTGTCCGTTGAAGTCGATGGGCAACCGGCGCCGGAACCGTTCATGGTCGAACGGGTCGTTGCTGAGCAGGAAGACCTCGACCTGAAACGCGGACTGCCTGTGGACCACGGTGTGACGCAGGGTGCCCGTGTTCGTCTCGAGTGTTCCCCGGGGCTCCACTCCGAAGTCTGGCCCAAGCTCCGCAAGGAACCGTTCGAGCCCGTGTCGATCCATCGACACCACGATGTCGAGGTCGTTCGTGGACCGCGCGAACGCGTGGAAGTTGCGGGCGAAGGAACCCACGAACATGGGGGGGATGCCTCCCCGTTCCAACGCGGCCGCGACGGACGTCGCGATCTGGATCGCATCCATCATGCCCGCTGGTTCTCGAGCCTGCGCTGGACATCGAGGCGACGCCGCAGTTCCCCGAGCACCTGCTCCTCCGTGGCCCCGGGCCTCTGCATGCGGATGCCGGCCATCGTCGCGGCACACGCCATGTCAAACAGCGCGGGCCCCTCCATGATCCGCCGTTCCGGCGGCGTCCGCCGGGCGCGCAGGACGCGCTCCTTGTACAGGGCATCCGCCAACGGCTTGAATTCCGGGTTCATCGCTGCGGCCTAGAAATACCCGGCCTTCTTGCGGTCCTCCATGGCCGCCTCGTTGACCTTGTCGTCCGCCCGCGAGCCGCGCTCCGTGACGCGCGCGGCGGCCACCTCGGCGATGATGTCGTCCACCGTCATCGCCGGGCTGTCGATCATGCCGGTGCTGATCATGTCGGCGATGGTGCGGACGCGGCAGACCATGGTCTTGCGGGGTTCGTTGGGCCTTGGGCGGGCGCCCTCGTAGGGGTCGGGGCGCGTGGGGTCCGCGTGGGGCGTCGGGACGGGCAGCCATTGGCCGGCGCGCCGGAAGCATTCGCGGGTGTGGCTGAAGTAGATGGTGGGGACGTCGAGCTTCTCGCGCCGGATGTATTCCCACACGTCCATCTCGGTCCAGTTGGACAACGGGAACACGCGCATGTTCTCGCCGGGGTTGAGGCGGGCGTTGTAGAGGTTCCAGATTTCCGGGCGCTGGTTCTTGGGGTCCCATTGGCCGAAGGCGTCGCGAAAGCTGAAGAACCGTTCCTTCGCACGGGCCTTCTCCTCGTCGCGCCGCGCTCCGCCGATGCAGCAGTCGAAGCGAAACTCCTCGATGGCGTTCAACAGGACGGGGATCTGGAGCTGGTTCCGGCTCACCTGCCCCGGTTGCGGCGTGACGAAGCCCTTCGCGATGCCCTCGTCCACGGTCCGCACGATCAACTTGGCCCCGAGTTCCTTCGCGCGCCGGTCCCGGAACGCGTTCAGCTCCGGGAACTCATGCCCCGTCTCCACGTTGAGGAACGGCATCGGGATGTCGGACGGGCGGAACGCCTTCTCCGCGAGGCGCAGGATGCAGATGGAATCCTTGCCGCCGGAGAACAGGATGGCGGGCCGCTCGAACTCCGCCGCGACCTCGCGCAGGACGTGGATGGCCTCCGTCTCGAGTTGGTCGAGGTGGTCCAGTTGGTAGGAGCTCACGGGTTGGGTCTGGATGGATTCCCTTGGGGTTGCGCGTCGCTCACGCCTTCGACAACGCCTGGCCGCCCCATGCCGCGTGCAGGCCGCACTCGCGCTTCTCGTCGGCCTTCGCCGGATCGAAGTAATCCCACTCGTTCGGCAGCCCGTGCTCGGCGAGGTACGCTTCCATCTGCGCGTCCGTCCAATGGAAGAACGGGCTCACCTTCAGGCTCCCGAAGTTGGCGTCGGCCGACACGACGTCGAGCCCGGCGCGGTTCGGGTTCTGGACCTTGCGCAGCGCGGTGATCCAGACCGTGGGCGCCAGGTCGCGCATGCCGCGCTGGAACGGCTCCAGCTTCATCACGGCACTGAACTGCTTCAGCGCGGCCTCGTCGCCCGTCGTCGGGATCGGCCCGTGCACGGCGTCCCGGTGCGCAACCGTCATCCGGGGCAGGTAGGCGCGGATGTCGAGGCCGAGGCGTCGGCGCAGGTCCTCCGCGTGGAGGTAGGTCGCCGGGCGGTTGTAGCCGTGGTCCACCCACAACACCGGGATGCCCGGCTGCACGCGCGTCACGAGGTGCAGGATGGCGGCCTCGAAGGGGCGGAAGTTGGTGGAGACAATGGCCCGGCCATCGGACCGGGCGATGGCCCAGCGGACGATCTCAAGGGGCGACGTGCCGGCGAGCGAGGCGTTGGCCTCGATAATTTGTTCCTGGGACAACATGAAGGCTGGAATCGGGATGAAGTTGCGAGTGGGGCGGGTGCTGCGGATGCCGTCTCGGTTGCCGTCCGTTCAAGCGGCCGCCGCCGTCCAGAGCGTGCGCGCCGCCCAGTCCCCGAACCGCTCGCCCGGGGTCCGTTCCGCCGCGAACCGCACGAAGAGCCCCCGTAGCTCGGGCAGGATTTCCGCCTCCTTCACCATCTCCTTGTGCACGCGCGCGAGCCGGGTCGAGGTCGCGTTGCCGCCCAGCCAAAGCTGGTAGCGCCCCGGCCCCTTCCCCACGAACCCGATCTCCGCCATGTACGGCCTCGCGCATCCGTTCGGGCAACCGGTCATGCGGATGAAGATCTCCTCGTCGGGGATGCCGACCTCTGCCATCACGCCCTCGATCTGGTCCACCAAGCCCGGCAGGTACCGCTCGGACTCCGCCAACGACAACCCGCACGTCGGCAGGGCAGGGCAGGCGATCGACGCCTGGTGCATCCGCGTGGACTGGCGCGCCACGTCCACGCCGTGCGCCATCAACACCGCCGTGATCGCGTCCTTCGCGGCGTCGTCCACGTTCGCCACCACGATGTTCTGGTTCGCCGTCAGGCGGAACTCCACGCCGGGGAACTGGTCCGCCACCGCGCGCAGGCCCGCCTTCAGCCGTTGATCGTCCTTGTCCTTCACCCGGCCCATGTCCACCCACAGGCCCGCAAACCAGCGCCCGTCGAGCCCGCGATGCCAGCCGAGGAGATCCGATTGCGACGTGAACGCGAACGGCCGGACCGGCCCCAGCCTGAACCCCACGCGGGCCTCGACCTCGGACCGGAACCAACCCACGCCGCGCTCCTGCAACACGTACTTCAATCGCGCATGCTTGCGGTCCGTGCGATCGCCGAAGTCGCGGTGCACGGTCAGGACCGCGCGGGCGACGTCCACGACCTTGTCCTTGGGCAGGAAGCCCACGACGTCGGCCATGCGCGGGTAGGTGGCCTCGTTGCCATGGGAACGGCCCATGCCGCCGCCGGCCGCGAGGTTGTACCCCACGAGACGGCCGTCCTCGATGATCGCGATGAAGCCGAGGCAGTTGGCGTAGAGGTCCACGTCGTTGCTGGGCGGGATGACGAACGCGGCCTTGAACTTGCGCGGCAGGTATTGCTTGCCGTACAGCGGGTCCACGAACTCCCGGTTGGCGGCGTCCTCGACGTTCAATTGCACGCCCTCCACCCAGATCGAGTGATACGCCTTCGTCTGGGGCAGCAACGCCTCCGACACCCGCCGCGCGTCCTCGTACACCTCCTGCCGCGCCGCGCTGATGGCCGGCACCACGGGCGCCATCACGTTCCGGTTCACGTCGCCGCACGCCGCCAACGTGTCCACCAACGCGTCGTTGATCGACTTCATCAACGGCCCCAGCCCCCTCTTCACCACGCCATGGAACTGGAAGCTTTGGCGCGTCGTGATTCGCAACGTCCCGTTGCCATGCCGCGTCGCGAGGTCGTCGAACACCCGGTACTGCGCCGCGCTCAACACCCCGCCCGGAATGCGCCCCCGGATCATGAACATGTAATGCTTCGCGATCTTTCGCCGGTCCCGGTCGTCCTGCTGGTAGATCCCGTGGAACTTCAGGAACTGCTCGTCGTCCGAGGAGAAGCACTCGGCGGCGGGGTCTGCGAGGGTGGCCGCGATGTGGCCCGCGAGGGTCGGGATTCCCTGCTTGAGCAACTCGTTGCGCGTCAATGGCTTGTCGGAAATAGATGGCTCGGACATGTCAAACTCCAGCGGTTACCAAAGATTCGGATGCTACCCCCGCCCCTTCCCGCGAGTCAACGACGCCGGGATGGCCCCAAGCCACGCTCCACCGCCCCGCGGGGGCGGGGAAGCCGGGATGGGACCGAGCCCGTTGGGCACCCTGCATTCAGCCGTGGGCCCATGCGCGTCGGCCAACAGCTACCTCGGGCGCACGGCGTATCTCCCGGGCCCGGTCCCTCGCATGGCCCGGGCACTGGACCGGCACCGTGGCGTGCCCAATCCAGTTTTGCCCAAATCAGGTTCTTGCCCCCCTTCGCATGAGCCCTACTGGATGCGGTGAATTCCAAGGCTCACGCAACCATGAACACAACACGTGCAACGGCCCCGCTTCCCCGGCGTGGCGCAACCCCTGATCCAACCCATGACTCCCGTGCCCAACCGGCGGGGCCTTGCCCGCTAAACCGTCCCGGCGCATGGCTCCGGGAACTCGCCGGAAGAACCCACGGTCATGCCACCCGTCCCCTTGGTGGACTGCCACGCCGTGCGCCTTCGGCAGCTCGTCCGGTGGCCATCGTCGCCATGTTGGCGGCCTGCACCTCCCGCGCCATGGACCCGATGGCGTCACTTAACACGGGCATGAACGCCATCAACACGGCCATCAACGTCATCTCCTTCGCCCAGAAAATGATCGACGAGAGCACCCAGACCCGGGCCCAGGCGGACATTGCCATCGCCAGTTACTCTCATATTCGGGAGGAGGGGTTCTGGGACGACGGGAAGCCCGTGAAGGCTCGCGCCATCACCTTCATGTACCGGAAGCGTTCCCTGAGCGAGGCACCGATCTCGTATTGGCACGTGAGCGATGCGAAGGGAAACATCGTGGACCGCGGGACGAACGCCCTTCCCGTGCGCCTGGCGCTCCGCGAGATGCACTGCACCAACGAGCCGTTCTCCGGCCGATGGACCAAGGACAGCGAGCAGTACCTCCTGATGGGGGCGGCACGGATCATTCAGCCCGTGAACAACACCGTGCGGAGCCCGGGAGTCCGGATGGACTTTCTCGACGTGACCTTGACCGGCCTTCGTCACGTGCTGGACCCGGCCCAGCCCTGCGACGCCGCGATCGTGACCGAGTCGCTGCCCCCAAAACGGCTTCGGCTC
Organism: uncultured Verrucomicrobiota bacterium; assembly: GCA_903925515.1. Classification (GTDB taxonomy): domain Bacteria; phylum Verrucomicrobiota; class Verrucomicrobiia; order Limisphaerales; family UBA9464; genus UBA6176. The sequence continues at coordinate 662 of CAIYFP010000577.1, read as the reverse complement.
AAGTTCACGGAGCCGGTGTTCTTTCGCCTCGAGAGCACGAATCGCCCCGAGATCCGCAGGAACGGGTCCACCCATCACGTCGTCCCGGTGCCTCGGCCCGTGCAGAACAGGATCTACGACATCCCGGAGACGCTGCTCGTCGGATGGGAACCAAGGCATGGCCAACCGCGGCTTGAGGACGTGCCCGGCATGCTGGCACGCGCCGAGGCCGCAGGCCGCGCGCCGGGCGCGATCAGGACCAAGGCCATCCGAGCGGTGCTGGAACTCTTTTGGCGTACCTATGCCGACGGCTTGCCCGAGGCCCAAATCATGCCAAGCCCCATCCATGGTCGAGACGGTGCCCTCGATTTCATGGCCCCAATTCACGGCGGCATGGATTCGGAATGATCGAGGCCTCGGAACCTGCCCCTGCATCCAATCCCAAGCACTCCACCCTCCATGACCTCATCACCCAAGACGCCAGGCCATGGCCGGCACCCGTCGGCGGGCCCTCATCCTGACCGTCCTCGTCGATGGTCCATCCGCCTTGGCCTTGCGGCGACGTTGCTCGCGTTCGTTGTCGTATCCCGGGGCGTCCCTCGGCCCTCGCCAAAGGACGCCGCAGGGGCGGACGATGTCGCCGCGACGACGACCGAAGCGAAAACCCGGGGCGCGGACGACGA
>CAIYFP010000576.1 GCA_903925515.1 uncultured Verrucomicrobiota bacterium | reverse complement strand
CGGCCGCGCTCCCAGTCCGCCCCATCCCCCTGGGACCGCGCCCGTCCCCGGGCGCTCCCCCATGCCATGCGGCCGAGAACGGCCGCGCCCCCAGTCCGCCCCATCCCCCAGGGACCGCGCCCGTCCCCGGGCGCACCCCATGCCATGCGGCCCAGAACGGCCGCGCCCCCAAGCCGCCCCATCCCCCTGGGACCGCGCCCGTCCCCGGGCGCCCTCCGTGCCATGCGGCCGGGGACGGCCGCGCTCCCAGTCCGCTCCCATCCCTTCACCCACCCACCGCACCCACCCGCACCAACCGCATCCTCGGCTCCCGCGCCTCCTTCGACGCCCCCATGTCCACCTCGAACACCGATTCCCAGTCGTTCTTACCCTCCCGGTCCACCCACACCTGCGACACCCTCAACACCCTCCCGTCCTCCGACCGCGTCGCATGCGTGTGCCGCAGGTTCCTTCCCTCCGGATCCAGCAAGATCCCCTCGTGCTCGTCGTAATAAGGCTTCACCGCCGCCCCCAACGACTCCGCCGTCCATTCACTCCCATCCCCGCGCCCTGCATCCCTCATCCACCCCAGCGCCATCTCCATCTCGTCATCCTCCACCGCCCGCAAAAACAGGAACACCCGGCTCCGCACCAACGCCAGGAACCCCTTCTCGTCCCGCGTCACGTCCTGCGCCGCCTCCTCCGCCCCCGGCGGCCTCAGCTCCGGACCCGACTCCTTCGGAACCGCATCCGGGTTCCTCAACTTCTCCCACTCCTCCATCAAGCTCGAGTCCACCTGCCGCACCATCATCCGCAGGTACTCCTCCATCTCCTGCACCGCCTCCGTCTTCGCCTCCGCCGGCACCGTCTGCCTCAACACCTTCCACACCCCCGTCAAATGCCGCAGCAACACCCCCTCCGCCCGGTGCAGCTCGTACATCTTGATGTAGTCCGAGAACGACCGGAACCCCTCGAACATCTCCCGCGCCACCGACTTCGGACGCACGTTCTCCTGCCCCAGCCACGGATGCCCCTCCGCAAACGCGTTGAAGCTATCGTACAGGAACTCCCGCAACGGCTTCGGATGCTCCAGCTTCTCCAGCTCCTCCATCCGCTCGTTGTACTCCATCCCCTCGGCCTTCCACTGCGCGATCTTCTCCGTCTTCACCTTGTCCAGCTGCCGCCTCAACACGATCTCCGGGTCCTCAAGGATCGACTCCACCAACGTCAACAGGTCCAGCGCGTACGTCGGCGATTCCCGATCCAGCAACCGCAGCGTGTCCAGCAGGTACAACGACAACGCATGGTCCATCGTGAAGTCCTCCGGCAACGCCACGTTCACCCGCAGCCGCTTCGCCTCCCCACGCGCCGGCAACTCCACGATCCCCTTCGACACCAGCGCCCGGAACAATTGCCATGCCCGCGTCCGCAACGCCCGCTTCACCCCCGGCCCCTCATGGCAACGCCCCACCAGCTCCCGCATCGCACGGCACCCGTCCCCCTCCCGCGACAACACGTTCAGCAACATCCCGTGACTCACCGTGAACCGCGACTGAAGCTTCTCCGGCGCCGCCCCGATCAATCGCTGGAACGTATTCCTGTCCCAGTTCACGAAGTTCTTCTCCGGCGGCTTCCGCTTCACCACCTTCTTCCCGTCCCGCGCCGCCTTAGCCTCCAGCTTCAGGTTCTCCACCACGTGCTCCGGCGCCTGCGCCACCACCCAGCCCACGTCGTCGTACCCCTTCCTCCCCGCCCGACCCGCCATCTGGTGAAAATCCCGCGCCGTCAGGATCCCCACCTTCTGCCCGTCGAACTTGCACAACCGCGTGAACAACACCGTCCGGATCGGCACGTTGATCCCCACCCCCAGCGTGTCCGTCCCGCAAATCACCTTCAGCAACCCACGCTGCGCCAACTGCTCCACCAACACCCGGTAACGCGGCAGCAACCCCGCATGATGCAACCCGATCCCGTGCCGCAACCAACGCTTGATGTCCGGCCCGTACGGGCTCTGGAACCGCGCCCCCTCCAGCGCCGACGCCAACGCCGCCTTCTCCTCCCGCGTGCACACGTTGATGCTCGTGAAGTCCTGCGCGCTCTCCGACGCCTCCGCCTGCGTGAAGTGCACCACGTACACCGGCGCGCGTCCGGCCGACACCAGCCCCTCCAACGTCTGCGCCAACGGCGTCTCCGCGTACGAGAAGTCCAGCGGCACCGGACGCGTCCCCGACTTCACCGTCACCGCCTCCCGACCCGTCAACCGCCTCAGTTCCCCCTCGAAAAAGTCCGTCTCCCCCAGCGTCGCCGACATCAACAAGAACCGCGCCCGCGACATCGTCAGCAGCGGCACCTGCCATGCCACGCCCCGTTCCCGGTCCGAGTAATAATGGAACTCATCCACCACCACGTCCCGGACCGGACAATCCGGCCCCTGCCGGAGCGCCATGTTGGCGAGCACCTCCGCCGTGCAACACAAGATGGGGGCGTCCCGGTTGATCGTGGCGTCCCCCGTGCTCAACCCCACGTTTTGCGGGCCGAACTCCCGGCACAACGACAACCACTTCTCGTTCACCAACGCCTTGATCGGGCACGTGTACGCCGACCTCCGCCCCTGCGCCAAGGCATGGAAATGCAGGGCCGACGCCACCAACGACTTCCCCGAACCCGTGGGGGTGTTCAGGATGACATTGCGGCCCTCGTACAACTCCAGCACCGCCTGTTCCTGGGCCGGGTACAACTCCAGCCCCTTGGCCGACACAAAGTCCAGGAACCGTCCCAGCAAGAAGTCATTCGTGGGCGCCTCCAGCCGAGGCAGGAAATCATAAAGCGTCTTGTCCACCGTCCCCCCACCCTGCCCCCGCCCACCCCATCCCAACAAGCCGCGACCACCCCCCCTGGGAGCGCGGCCGTCCCCGGCCGCCCCTCCATGCCCCCACCCCCCCTGGGACCGCGGCCGTCCCCGGCCGCCCCTCCATGCCCCCACCCCCCTGGGACCGCGACCGTCCCCGGCTCTCGACGCCGAAGCGGAATGCACCGAAAACCAACGGCTTGAAATGCACATGGGGAAGGACGGCTGAGGGGCGCCCCCGGGAGGTCATACCCGTCCTGTTTGAATGCCTTACGGTGCCTCACCCGGGCACTCAGCCTAGGTGTCAGAAGAAGGAAGAAGGACTGG
>CAIYFP010000575.1 GCA_903925515.1 uncultured Verrucomicrobiota bacterium | reverse complement strand
GGTGCGTCACCACGCGGTCCACGCGGTCCGACCATGACTCGCCGGGCGCGGCGGTCTCCCGCGTCACGCCCATGGCGATGGCCGCGACCCGGGCATACCGGGCCTCGATCGCCGCGCTGCGCCAGTCCGTGCCTGCTGCCTCGAGGCGAGCCCGTGCCTCATGGACGGCCGACAACAACTCGTCCGGGTAAAGCCCGGCGCGGGCCTCGTGCGCGCGGTCGTCGGACAGCAACAGCAGGGCCTCGGCCGATGCCATGCGTTCGCGGACGGGGTTCAGCACGGCAAGCCGGGCCTGCAAGGCCCGGGCCTCGCGTCCAAAGGCCTCCGGGAGCTCGGTGAAGTCGCGGGGGATGACCCGGGTCGTGCCCCGTCGGGATTGCGCCCGAAGCGCGGCAGCCAGCTCGGGAACACCCGTGCCGTCGCTGGCAACGACGGGATACACGGGCACGCCCAATGCCGCCGACAACGCCCGGTCGTCCACCTCGTGGCCCGAAGCCCGGGCCACGTCCATCATGTTCAGGACGACGAACACGGGGTGGCCGAGCTCGATCACCTGGGTCGCGTAGTAGAGGTTTCGCTGGAGGTTCGACGCGTCCACGACCACGAGCACGATGTCGGGCGCGCCTACCTCGGCCTCGCGCTGGAACAGGACGTCGCGTGCGACGCGTTCGTCCGGCGACTGGGGGCTCAGGCTGTAGGTGCCGGGCAGGTCCAGCACGACGATGGGCTCCCCGGGCCGAGTTCCCAGCAGGGCGCCCTCCTTCCTCTCCACCGTGACCCCGGCGTAGTTGCCCACCTTCGCCCGCAGTCCCGTCAACGCGTTGAACAGCGTTGTCTTGCCGCAGTTCGGGTTGCCCGTCAGGACGGCAAGGAAGGGACGCGGCCCCCTGTTGGCTGGGCGTCATGGCTGACGGACCATGACCCGGTCCGCCTCGTGCCGCCGTAGCGACAGGTGATACCCGCGAACACGGATTTCCATGGGGTCGCCCATGGGCGCGTACCGGATCATGGCGACGCGGGTGCCGGGAAGGAGGCCCATTTCAAGGAGGCGTGGCCGGTGTTCGGCGGGCACGTCAATCGACGTCACGACGCCCTCTTCGCCGGGCAGCAGGGAGGAAAGGGGCCGGGCCTTCATGGGCGGTGCCGGGATGAGGCGGGCAACGGGGGGCGAGCGGCAGGGAAGATGGGCGTAGAACCTTCGGCGGGGAACTAGGCGGACAAACGCAGGCCCACCCCGCCCCGGGATCCCATGGGCTCCACCATGATGACGTCTGCCAAGCGCGTGCTCACGCCGAGCCGGGCGTTGCAGACCTGGCAAAGCACATGGGATTGCAGGCTGATGACCCGGACGCGCTGTTCCTCCCCGAAGCCCATCTCTCGCAGCCGGCGGTTGGTTTCTTCGGAGCCTTCCAGCCTCCGGACGACCACGGTCTCCCCGGCCACGGCGCGGCTGAGCGGCGTCCAACCCGGGGGGCATGCCGCCGGCCTTGCGTCGGCAATGGAGAGGAAGGACCGAGTGTCTCGCACCATGGTTGAACGCTACGGACGGGACGTTTGGGCCGACAAGACGCCCGGTTGTCGCCCCCTTGCCATCCTTTGTTGCGCCCTTGCCGGGGCCGTTCCCGGCGTTGCAGTCCTTCGCTTCGCTGGTAGGGTCGGCGGGTTCCGGGGTCGCCCTGTCGCGGCCCGCAGAGCATTCACAAGAAAGACATCATCGCACCATGGCGCACGAACTCGCACCCCTCCCGTATCCCAAGGAAGCCCTTGAGCCGCACATCGACGCGCTCACGATGGAGATCCACCACGGCCGTCACCACAAGGCCTACGTGGACAACCTCAACAAGGCCATCGCCGGAAACACGGCGCTCGAGTCCAAGTCCTTGGAGGCACTGATCGGCGACCTTGCTTCCGTCCCCGATGCCGTCCGCGGCCCGGTCCGGAACAACGGCGGCGGGCACTGGAACCACACCTTCTTCTGGAACCTCCTCGCCCCCGGCAAGGGCGGCGCGCCCGGCGGCGAGCTGGGGACGGCGATTGCGTCGGCGTTCGGGTCGTTTGACGCGTTCAAGGAGAAGTTCGAGGCGGCGGGCCTCGGGCGGTTTGGCTCGGGCTGGGCATGGCTGGTGGTCCACGGCGGCAAGCTCGAGGTGGTTTCGACGCCCAACCAAGACAACCCGCTCATGGGCAAGACGATCTCCGGGGTTGAGGGCAAGCCGGTCCTCGGCATCGACGTCTGGGAGCACGCCTACTACCTGAAGTACCAGAACAAGCGCGCCGATTACCTGAAGGCCCTCTGGAACGTGGTGAACTGGGACAAGGTCGCCTCGTTGTACGCCGCCGCGCTGTAGGCGGACGCATCCGATGACGGGGTGGCCTTGTGGCCACCCCGTGTTGCTTGCAGAAGACCCGAAGTGGCCGTGCTGGCCCGCAGCCCCGGAATCATCCCATGCGCATTGGCATCCTCAGCGACACCCATGGCCACCTCGACCCGGCCATCCGCGAAATCTTCAAGGGGGTGGACCATATCCTGCACGCCGGGGACTTTGGATTTGCGTCCATCGTGCTCGAGCTGGAGGACATCGCCCCCGTCACGGCCGTCCTCGGCAACGCGGACGACCCGGGCACGGGCTTCAAGGAGACCGAGGCCGTGCAGCTGGGCGGACGCACCTTCGTCCTCCATCATGTCGTGGATCCGGCCCGCTTGTCGGAGCGCATGCAGCTTGCATGCCTCCATCATTCGCCAGACGTGATCGTGTATGGGCACACCCATAGGGCGCACCACGAGGTCCGTGACGGCCGCTTGTTCCTGAACCCCGGGTATGCCGGGCGACGCAAGGGCGACGAGCGCCGTTCCGTGGCCATCCTGCGCACGGAGCCCGAGCTGGAGATTGACTTCATCGACATCGACTAGCCCCAAATCCTCGCGCAAGGAGGTGGGAACCCACGATCCGCACGCGGGCGAGTTGCGGCGGGCCTCGTGCCACCACGCGGCCGAAGCGGGTGGGCATGAACCCCGGCATGGGCATCCGTGCGACCGCATGCCTCGCGCCAAGAGGACCTGTGCTTTCAACCCTCGGTCCGAGCAGCGTGAGGCGAGAACCGGGCACTCAAAAACTCCTGAGGCGCGGACAGGGACCCGTGGTTGAGGCTTGGGTTTCGGTTGCCGGATTGGTAGGCTCCGGGGCGGGTGGAACCGGCGTGCGATGGCGTGAGAGCACTCGCGGTCCATGGATGGATTCACGCGGTGGGCCGTGCTGGGGGGAGGGAAGGGTTCGAAGTTGTTTGGAGGTCGCATGAAGGATGAAAGAAGCAGGACGCAGGCCTTGCGTCATCAGGTTGGGCCGGGGCGGGGCGATTCGAGGGGCAAGGGGGATGACAACGGCATGATCTTCCTCCCCGGGAAGCTGGCCATGGTGGTTCCGAGGAGCTGGCTCTGGGCGGCAGGGGTGGCGACGACGCTGTTCGTGATGGGGTTCATGGGATTGCTCAAGGTTTGGCGTGTGTCGCCGCCCGGGTTGATGCCGGTGGTTCGGGTGAGCCTGCTGGACATGCTCCAGGCCAAGATGCTGGCGCGGTCGGCACGGGAGCATGTCGCGGCGAAGGAATGGCAAAAGGCGGCCATGAGCTGGCGCGGGGCCGTGGCAAACAACCCGGGTGACGTCGGGGTGATTCGGGACTGGCTGGCGGAGGTGGTGTCTGGGGAAGACGCCATGGTGCGGGAGCGGTGCTACTCGGAGGGGCACGCGTACTGGCTTCTTCGGCTTCGGGGGACCAACGATGCGGATCTCAACCTTGTGCTTCGTTTCTTTGGCCGCGTGGGCATGCGCGAGGCCGTTGCCCAGTTTGGGCAGCCGAGGTTTCCCGCCCTGGATCCCGGGGCTGCCGGGGAGGTTTTGAAGGCCGTGTTCCAGTCCGGGAACATGGAAGGGTTTGACCAACTCTGGAAGTTGCGGGGCCATGAGATGGGTTCCCAACCGGAGGTGATGCTCCATCGGGAGGCGTGGAAGGCGCACTGGGGGCCTCCTGGGACGCTTCGCGAGGGGCAGGAGCGGCTGCTCGCGGCGACGAATGACAAGCAACTCAGGAAGACCGCCCTGAAGTTGTCCCGGGCGATTGCGTATGCGCGGATGGACGAGGAGGAGCATGGCCGCATCCTTGCGACGCTGGACTTCGAGGGCGAGGCCGGGGTGGAGGGACATGTGGAGCATTGGCTGTTGCTGGCAGGCCAAGGGCGCTCGGAGGAAGCGAAGAGGCTTGCTGCATCGATGGGGGCGTCTCCGCGGCGGTTGCAAGAGGCGCATTTGCTTGGGGAAGTGCTCTTGAAGCTGGGCATGGCTGGGAGCGCCCTTGCGGCGATGGAGAGGATGTCGGCCGCCTTTGTGGCGGACATCCAGCTGGTGATGCTGCGTGCGCGGTGCCTCACCGCGCTGCAACGGTGGGACGAGCTGAGGATGCTTGGCTTGTCGATCCGTCGGGACCCCAGGGTTTTTGCCGAGCTGGCGGGGGCGTCCTACGCGCTCGAGGCAGTTGCCAACAAGCATCTTGACCGGGCGTCCTCCGCCCTGGAGCTGGCAGCCAAGGCAGCGGAGACGGTGGGGCGCAACCCGGTGCACGCGGCCATGGTCGCGTTCCTGCTTGCCGGGGAGGGGTTTGCGGAGGCCGCGTTGCGGACGTTGAAGCAGGTCGAGGCGACGCAGGGCGGGGTTCTGGGTTATTGGATGCAGCGCCTTCAGGTCGCGACGATGGTGGCGGATGCGGAGGAGTTGGTGTCTGCGAGCCGCAAGGCGCGGGACCTCGCGCCGGGGAACCCGGTGGTGGCAAACAACTATGCCGCCGCGCTGATCGTGGCGCGGCAAAGCCCGGCGGAGGCCATCCGGTTGACCTTCCAGAACCTTGCTGCGGTCCCCGGGAACCCGGACTTTCAACTGAACCATGCGATGGCGCTGACTGCGAACTCGCGTCACGACGAGGCTGCGAGCGTGTTGCAGGGCATGCGGGTGAGGGCGCTCACGCCAGAACAGGTGGCCAACTACCACCTTGCATGGTTCGACGTGATGAAGGGCAAGGGGGATTGGAAGGGGGCGAGGGAGCGCTACGGGGTGGTGGACAAGCTCCAGCTGAAGCCGCTTCAGCTGGAGCGGCTTGAGCGCGAGCACAAGGCCATGCCGAGGTCATGAGTTCCGGGGTACCATTCGTGGACGGCAGCGTCCCGGGGCCGGGCGTGGGAGGCCCCTCCGTGGGGGTGATTGGCGTCGGGGCGCTCGGGAAGGAGCACGCGCGAATCTATGCGGCGCTGGCGCGGGAGGGGGCCGTGGCATTCCAGGGCGTGCATGATTCCAACGAGAGTCTGGCGCGAGAGGTGGCCGCAAGGCACGGCGTGGGGGTGTTTGGATCCGTGGAGGAGGCGATCCGCGGGTGCGAGGCGTTGAGCATCGTGACGCCAACCGTGACGCATTCGGCGCTGGCGACGGCTGCGATGGGCGCGGGGCGACATGTGTTGGTGGAGAAGCCCATGACGGACACGGCGGCGAGCGCGGCAAGCATGGTGGCCCTTGCGAGGGAACGGGGCGTCGTGTTGCAGGTGGGCCATGTGGAACGGTTTAACCCGGTGCTGGGCTACCTTGAGCAGGTTGCGAAGGTCCCGCGATTCATCGAGTGCCACCGGCTTTCGCCCTATCCCAAGCGGAGCACGGACATCGGCGTGGTCCTCGACCTGATGATCCATGACCTCGACGTGGTTTTGTCGCTCGTGAAGTCGCCTTTGGCGGCGGTGGAGGCGGTGGGGATGCCGGTCCTCAGCCCGGGCGAGGACATAGCCAATGCGAGGCTTCGGTTTGAGGACGGATGCGTTGCGAACCTGACCGCGAGCCGCATCTCGCCGGAGCGGGTCCGCAAGATCCGGGTGTTCAGCGGGGGGGCGGCACCGAGCTATGTGTCGTTGGACTATCGGTTGCAGGAGGGTTTTGTGTACCGGTTGGCCGGCGAGGACGTCCCCGAGAGCTCGCTGTTGAGGAAGTTGTTCCTTGCGGGGGACGGGGCGGTGGTGAGCGAGCACGCGGGAAGGAAGATCCTCCGGGAGCCGGTGCCCCTGTCCAAGGACGAGCCCCTGGCGTGCGAGCTGAGACATTTCGTGGAATGCGTGCGGGAACGTCGGCGTCCCAGGGTTTCGGGCGACCAAGCGAAGGCCGCGTTGGACGTGGCTTTCGAGATCGTGCGGCAGGTGGGTGCCGTGCGACCCTGAGGCCATGCTGGGGGGTGGCTGACGCGGCGCCGGGCGTGAGCCTCCGTTTTTGGGGGCTAGCCGTGTCCCGGGTTGTCGCGGCCGTGAGAGATGCCGGCCATGGAGGGGTCACGTTCCGGGGGGCTGCGGCGCATCGTTCCGGAACGAGCGTTCCCAGCGGGCCATGACGGCGGTGGAGAGGCAATTGCCGACGAGGTTGATGGTGGTTCGGCCCATGTCCATGAGTTCGTCGATGCCCATGATGACGGCGACGCCGGCGATGGGGAGGTCGTAGGTGACGAGGACCCCCGCGAGGATGACTTGGGAGGCGCGCGGGATGCCGGCCATGCCCTTCGAGGTGAGCATGAGGGTCAGGACGATGGACAGTTGCTGGGCCATCGAAAGTTCCCTGCCGGCGGCCTGGGCGACGAAGATGGATGCCACGGCGAGGTAAAGGGTGGATCCGTCGAGGTTGAACGAATAGCCCATGGGCATGACGAAGGAGACAATCCTCCTTGGAACCCCGAACTCGACCATGCGACGCATGGCGTCCGGCATGGCGGCGTCGGACGAGGTGGTGGTGAAGGCGAGGATGGCGGGTTCCTTGATGGTCCGGATGAACTCCATGACGGGGATGCGGCACCACCATGCGACGGGGAGCAGGACGGCGAGCGAGAAGATTGCAAGGCCAAGGTAGAGGGTGCCCACCAAGGAGGCGAGGTTGCGAAGGACGGAGAGGCCGGAATGGCCGACGGTGACGGCCATGGCGGCGCCGACCCCAACGGGGGCGAACTTCATGACGAGGCCGGTGAAGCGGAACATGACCTCGGTGAGCGACTCGCAGAAGCGCAGGACGGGCTCGCGTTGGGGCCGGGGCACCTGGGCAAGGGCCACGCCGAAGACGATCGCAAAGAAGACCACCTGGAGCACGTCGTTCTCGGCGGCGGCCTTGAAAAAGCTGGTGGGAACCAGATGGTCGGCGATTCCGGCCCAAGTGACCTCCTTGGGGGCCGGGACGTCCGCGGTGGAGGCTGGAAGGGCGAGGCCAACTCCCGGCTGGGTCAGGTTGACGACAACGAGCCCGATGACGAGGGCGATGGTGGTGACGATCTCGAAGTACAGGATGGAACGGAGGGCCAGCTTGCCGACGGCCTTGAGGTCGTCGGTGTGGCCCGCGATGCCAACGACCAACGTGCCGAAGACCAAGGGCACGAGGATGCACTTGATCATCTTGAGGAACAGGGACGAAAAGACCTTGAGGTCCTGGCTCGATAGGGCGTGGGGCGCCCCGCCCCATGTCCAGGTGGTGCCCGCAGGGAATGCCGCGCCGACGCCGACGCCGACGACCATGGCGAACAGAATCCAGTGGGTGAGGCTCAGCTTCCTCAGCGCGCTCAGCATGGCCATGATGCTAGGGATGCGGGGCGATGAACCGAAGCCTTTTAGCAAGGGCGACGCGGAGCCCTTGGATTGGGGAAGACGCGCATGGGCCTGGGCTGGGGCAGGGTTGCCTTGTTGCCATTGCATGCAGGCTTCCCAAGGGTCGCGGCGTGAGGGATCGCATGGGAGCGGGGTGTTGGGCATGGTTGCTCGTCGGGGTTCTGGCCTTGGGGTGGGGTTGTCGTGCGCCCGTTGGCATGGAGCGACAGGGGTTGCTCCGGGTTCACCGGCGGCACGCGGGGGAGTTCCTTGCGGGGCGGCTTGGGGAGGAGGGGCGGGGGGTTCTGGAGCGTCGCGGGCTCAGGGATGCATACGAGGCCGATCCGGAAGGGACCCTCCGGCGTCTGCATGCCTTGGTCGTCGCCGATGGGGGCACGGACGAGTGCCATGCGTTGGCGGAGTTGTGTTTTGCCCATGCCGTGAGGTTGTCGAGGAGCCCGAGGGCTGGTGATGCGCGGAGGGCGCCTGGCTGGCATCTGGCATCGGCCGCGTATGCGTGGTTCTTCGTGATGGGGGAAGGGGCGGCGCCGGAGGCAAGCCCGATTGACGGCCGGGTTCGCGACGCCTGCGACATCTACAACGCGGCGGTAGGCCTCTCGTTCCGGGTGCGTGCGGGCACGAACGTGGTCGTGGATGTTGTGGAGGGGCCAAGGATCGCAGGGGTGGGCATCGTGCGGGTGGCGGGGCAGCCCCTGGCGTCCCAATGGACGGGTGAGGCCTTCGGGATGTTCCTGCCTGCGGCGGAGTTCGAGGTGCGCGGGCTGCGGGTGCGGGACCGGGTTTCAGGGATGGGGACGCCCTTGATTGGAGTGGGGATGCCGGAGGCGGAGGTGGGGCGTCTTGCGCGCCGGGCACCGGCGACGTTGTTCCTTCGCTTTGGGGGCAGGTTGCGGGAGTGGGAGCGGGATGGCTTGGTTGCGACGGCGGAATTGTACTCCAGCCATGAGGTAGCCGAGGTGGAGGTGGCCGGCCGGCGAATTCCGCTGGAGGCGGACTTCACGGCGCCGATGGCCCATGGATTGATGGACCCGGGGATGTGGACGATGGGGTTGGTGCAATTGCTGACGGGGAAGGAGCGGGTTCGGAGCAACATCTACCTCACGGAGCCCTATCGGCGCGGGAAGATCCCCGTGGTGTTTGTGCACGGCACGGCCAGCAGTCCCGCATTTTGGGCGGAAATGTGGAATACCCTGAGGTCGGACCGGCGGATACGGGAGCGATTCCAGTTTTGGAACTTCGTTTACAACAGCGGGAATCCCGTGGGGCATTCGGCGGAGGCATTCCGGCGGCAGATCGAGCGCAAGCTGGGGCAACTGGACCCCTCGGGACATGATCCAGCGCTTCGTCAGATGGTGCTGGTGGGTCATAGCCAAGGTGGCCTTCTGGCGGGCTTGATGGTGAAGGACACCGGGGACTCGTTGTGGCGTGCGGTGTCTGCGAGGGACTTCGGGGAGCTTGCTGTTCCGGCGTTGGAGCTCGAGGAAGTACGCCGCCGTTATTTCTTCACGGCCTTGCCCGCGGTGCGGCGGGTGGTGTTTATCTCGACGCCTCATCGTGGCAGCCGCCTTGCGACGTCATGGGTGCGGTCGGTCGGAATCCGCGTCATCCGGTTGCCTGCGGAGGTGATGCATGCCTCGGCGAGGTTGCTGGCGTTGAAGGAGCCCTTGGGCCTGAGGCCCGGGCATGAACGGAGGGTGCCTTCAAGCCTGGATGACATGTCGCCCGACAACCCATGGATCCTCGCGTTGGCGGGCATTCCGCCGGCGCCGGGTGTGTCCGCCCATTCGATCGTGGCGGTGCGTGGGCGGGGGAGTCCCCCGGCCGGCGGCGACGGGGTTGTCGCGTATGGGAGCGCACACCTTGACTATGCGCGGTCGGAGTTTGTGGTGCGGTCGGGGCACAGCTGCCAGCGACGTTCCGAGGTGATCGAGGAGGTCCGCCGCATCTTGTTGGAGCATGACAAGGAAGCCTCAGGGGATGCAAAAACGCCGTGAGCCGGGGCGGGGCGGTGTGGGGCGGCCGGCCATGCCGATCCCTTCCGGCAAGGACGGTGTCCGCTGCCATGCTCCCCATGTTGGCCGCTTGCGCGTGCCTGGTTCCGGCCCCGTGGGGCGTCGGCCGGGAGCTGGCAGGGGGCACCCTTGGCACCGGCGCGTCAGGGCGTTTGGCGGGGATCCGAAGGATGGCGTCGTCTGCGGCGAGTCCGTGGGTCGTGAAGCGGGGAATCCCTCAGCCATGACGCGAGGCATGGACGCAGGGTGTCTCCCGTGCCGGGGCTTGTTTCCATGCGCGGTGAACGGGTGCCGGAATGCCCTTCGCCGAGACTCAGCGCGTTGCGGGTTGCGGAACTCCCGGCGTTTGAGCGGGGTTTTCGGACGGCGCCCGGGGTGGGCGTACTTCGCGACCCAGCCGGTTGTCGTGAGATCAGACCCTGGATCACGGAACGGGCCGGGGCCTTGCGGGAAAAAAGTGGCGGGAGTGGCGGGGCTCGAACCCGTAACCTCTGCCGTGACAGGGCAGCGCTCTAACCAGTTGAGCTACACCCCCGCGAAGGACTGCTCTTTCTATCGCGCTGGCCCGGTTGTTCAAGGGAATTCTCCGGAAATGTCGGCGAGGGGGACCATCCGGCGGCGTTGCGCCACGAGCCTGCCTGATTGCGATGGGGCGACGAGGTGGTAGGGGTGGGGCGTGAGAGGCGAACAGGGCGAGGCGATGGCGATGGCGGGGGAGGGGACCGGGGGGGCGGGGGGATGGATTGAGGTGCGGGGCGCGCGGGTGCACAACCTGCGGGGGCTTTCGGTGGACATCCCGCGGGAGCGGTTGGTGGTGGTGACGGGGGTGAGCGGGAGCGGCAAGAGCACCTTGGCGTTCGACATCGTGTTCGCCGAGGGACAACGGCGATTTCTCGACTCGATGAGCGCGTATGCGCGGCAGTTCGTGGAGCAGATGACGCGCCCGGACGTGGACCGGGTCCTTGGATTGCCGCCCACGGTGAGCATCGAGCAATCCACGACCCGGGGCGGGGGCAAGAGCACGGTCGGGACGGTGACGGAGGTCCACCCCTTCCTGCGGTTGCTGTATGCGCGGACGGGAGGCCAGTTTTGCCCGACCTGTGACGTGGAGGTGCGGCCGCAGACGACGGAGGAGGTGGTACGTGCGGTGCGGATGGAGGCGACGCGCCGGCGCGGGGTCCGGGTCCTTGCGCCGATCGTGCGGAAACGGAAGGGGTTTCATCATGACGTGAAGGAATGGGCGATCCGTGCGCGGCTGGAGGAGTTGCTGGTGGACGGCGAGCTGGTGTCCCCGGCGGAGGCCCGGATGGACCGGTTCAAGGAGCACGACATCGACGCGGTGATGGGCCGGATTGGGGTGCGCGGCGGGGTGGATGGGGACGCGGCGATCCGAGGGCTGGTGCTGGAGGCATTGAAGGTGGGGCGCGGGACGATCTCGGTCCGGGACATGGGCGGGAAGACGACGGTGCATTCGACGGAGCGAGCATGTCCGTCGTGCCGGAGGAACTTCGGGGTGCTGGACCCGAAGGACTTCAGCCATAACTCGGCACAGGGCTGGTGCCCGCGATGCCGGGGGTTCGGGGAGTTGTTCCACATCCCGGACGTGGAACGGGGCGCGAACGCGGACGCGGTGGAGGAGAGCTGGTGGCGTTGGTCCGAGGGACAGCGGGAGACGTGCCCGGAGTGCCTTGGGGCGCGGCTGCGCCCGGAGCCGAGGGCAGTGCGGTTGCCTTCGTGGGTGACGGGGGACGCGGCGGTGCGATGCGGGCCCCTGGGAGGCCGGCCCACGATGGATCACTTTGCGTCGGCGACGGTGGCGGACGGGCTGGCATGGGCGGAGGCGGCATCGCCGGAGGGACGGGACCGGGAGATTGCGCGGGACATCCTGCCGGAGGTGCGGGAGCGGCTGAGGTTCCTGCGGGAGGTGGGGCTTGGGTACCTCCAACTGGGGCGGGCGATCACGACGTTGAGCGGGGGCGAGGCCCAGCGGATCCGGTTGGCGGCGCAGTTGGGGTCGAACTTGTCCGGGGTGTTGTACGTGCTGGACGAGCCGACGATCGGGTTGCACAGCCGGGACAATGACCAGTTGCTGGACGCGTTGGGGCAGTTGCGGGACCGGGGGAACTCGTTGCTGGTGGTGGAGCACGACGAGGAGACGATGCGGCGCGCGGACCATGTGATCGACCTTGGGCCGGGGGCGGGGGTGTTGGGGGGGCGGGTGGTGGCGGAGGGCACGCTGGAGGAGTTGATGGGGAACCCGGCCTCGGTGACCGGGGCCTGCCTGCGGGACCCGCTGCCTCACCCGGCGCGGGGGACGCGTCGGGCGGTGGACGCGTCGGGGTCGGCGAAGGCTGGCTGGCTGGCC
This sequence comes from uncultured Verrucomicrobiota bacterium, assembly GCA_903925515.1. Lineage (GTDB taxonomy): Bacteria > Verrucomicrobiota > Verrucomicrobiia > Limisphaerales > UBA9464 > UBA6176. Next base: position 3,828 of record CAIYFP010000575.1, on the reverse strand, counting down.
TTGCACCGGGCGCGGTTGCACAACCTGAAGGATGTGACGTTGCGGGTGCCGTTGGGCCGGTTGGTGGTGGTGACGGGGGTTTCCGGGTCGGGCAAGAGCACGCTGGTCAAGGAATGTCTTGTGCCCACGTTGCGCGCGGCGCTGGAGGCCATGGGAAGGAAGGCGTCTGGGACGGCCAAGGGGGCGATGCGATTGACCGGTCACGAGGGGCTGGGGGCGTTGCACGAGGTGGACCAGTCGCCGATTGGGCGGACGCCACGTTCGACCCCGGCGACGTATGTGGGGTTCTTCGACCGGATCCGGGAGCTGTTCGCGCAGGCCCCGGAGGCACGGATGCGCGGGTACGGGCCGGGGCGTTTCAGCTTCAACGCGAAGGAGGGGCGATGCCCGCAGTGCGAGGGGACGGGGTCGATCGCGGTGGAGATGAACTTCCTGCCGCCGGCCCAGGTGCGGTGCGAGGTGTGCGGTGGGCGCCGGTTCAACCCGGAGACGCTGGACGTGAAGTGGAACGGCAAAAGCGTGGCGGACGTCCTGGACTTGTCGGTGGACGAGGCGATCGGCCATTTTTCGTCGCATTCGCGGCTGGTGCGGCCGCTGGAGGCGTTGCGGGACACGGGGCTTGGCTACCTGAAGCTGGGCCAAACGAGCCCAACGCTGAGCGGGGGCGAGGCGCAGAGGATCCGGCTGGTGACGCACCTCCTGACGGGGTTGCGTCCGGGGCCGGAGGCGGGAATGGAGGGGCGCGGGGCGAGGATGCGCGCGGGGCGGCGGGATGTGTTCGTGCTGGAGGAGCCCACGATTGGGTTGCACTTGCTGGATGTGCGGCGGCTGGTGGAGGTGTTGCAGAGGCTGGTGGACGCGGGGCACACGGTGGTGGTGATCGAGCACAACCTCGACCTGATCGCGGAGGCAGACTGGGTGGTTGACCTTGGGCCGGAAGGGGGCATGGGCGGTGGGCAGATCGTGGCGGAAGGCACGCCGGAGGCGGTGGCCCAAGCGAAGGGTTCGCACACGGGACGGTACCTCGCGGCGTTTCTCCGGTCGGCCAGGTGACGAGGAGTGGGCCGGGAGGAGTTACCTGTAGGACCTGCGAGACGAGCGGGCGGCAGAACCGCGGTCCATGGAAAGGATGCCCCAAAGGAGCCAGAGCCAAGGCACGGGGACATGGATGACCTGGGTTGCGAGGAGGCCAGGGATTCGGACGATGCCCGCCGCGTAGGCGGCGATCCCGGCGGCGCCCACGGCGGCACCCATGACCAAGGATGCGGCGGACATGCGCCATGCCATGGCAAGGCTGGGCCGCTTGCCGAGGGCGCGGGCGACGATCCATGCGGGAAGGCAATACGTGGTGGCCATGGCGAGCCAGCAGGCGAGGAGCGTCACGGCGATGGCGGCTCCCGAGAGGACGGAGAGGTAAGGGCGCCATGAGTGCCATGCGGCGAGGGCGGGGACGCGGCCGAGCGGGACATCCCATGTTGCCGGGTAGGGGAACTCGAGATGGCCGAGCGCGCCATGGATCCGGATGGACTGGGGGCGTAGTTCAACGCGGAGGTCGCTCGACTGTCCGAGGAGGTTGTCGGGGCTCGGGGGCGAGGGACGGACGACCCAGTCGAGGGTGGGATTCTCGGCGAGGCGTCGGGCTGTGGAATCGGGCCAGAGGAGCCGGGAGGAGCGGATGGCGGCCTCCGGGGGTAGCGCGAGGATGCCATGATCCATGACAGGGAACCACGCGTGGGAGAGTGACCAGACGAAGGCGGCTCCGACGGCGCTGGCGGAGGCGAGGAGGAGGAGGAGGGTGCGGGTGCCGGAGGCGGAGGCGAATGCGGCGACCCCGCGCCCGGTGAATGGTTGCCATGCTCCCATGGGGGGCGTTGGGAGGGTGCCAAGGGCCGACGGCCGGCGCCCGATGCATGGCACGGGACGCCGGGGGGGCCCGACGAATCGGAATCAGGCTTGGGGTTGAACTCCCTGGGCCGCCTGTTGCTGGACCTGGAACACGGGAATGGCGTAGCGGAGCTTCATGACGTCATCGACGAGCACCTCGACCCAGTAAGGCCCGGGCTCCTTGAAGGTGAGGTTCTGGATGCCGACGACCGTGGTCGCGGAGAAGGCGGGGTCGTTGAGCTGGAACTTGGACTCGGACTTGCTGAGCACGGTGGACGAGTCGGTGCCCATGACGCGGACGGTCTGGGTGAACGAGCCCTTCCCGGCGGTCCAGCGATTCACGATGAGCACCTGGGAGGCGGTGATGGGGAAGTCGGGGGAGAGCACCTGGCTGAGAACCCCGAGGAGGATGAGGTTGCCATTGGCCTCCTGGCGGATGTTGTCGCACACGAGCGAGGACTGGAGGTCCGGAAGGATACGATTCGGCGTCATTGTCCCGGCGAGGAAACCAGCGGGGCGGGCCGGGGTCAAGGAACGGCATGGGGCACCCAACCCCCTCGTAGGACGCATTTCGCTGCCCGGCCCCCGACTCGCGCGGTGCCGCCAGAGGGGCGACCCGGCCGGGCCTCCTTGCGTGCGGGCGGATCCGCAAGAACCCCAAACACGGCGTCCCATGCGTCGATCCCCTGAGTGATGGGGCACGGCATTCCTTGGGCGAGGTCGCAGGGACGCCAAGGATGCGCAGTCTTGGGCGCGATGCCTCGGTTGAAGTGCATCTGCCACGAGCGCGTGTTGGCACGCATCCTTGGGAAGGTTGCCGGGTTGTGGATCGAGGGGTTTCCCCCTGCTTCGGCGGGGATGGGGGTGGACGCCAATCGATGCGGCGCCCCTCCGCAGGCCGCTCAAGGTGCGCAGGACGCGCAAGGCAGGGGCCGGAGCCCCGATGCACGCCCCATGGTTTTTGGAACCACGCGGCATGCAGGGCGCAGGGAAGCCCCCAAGAAAGGGCACGCGGGATGGACTCGGGCCTGCGAGGCCTTGCCTGACCGTGGGGCGGCCACGGGGCGGTCCACGCAAGCCCTCCGTTGCCCCGGGCCTTGCGTTGGGTTCAGCGGACTTGCGGCGGGAAGGTTCGGAGGGTCCCGGCATGGCGCCCGCTGGCGTCATGGAGGCGTGACGTGATGGCGGAGGGCGATTGCGTGGTCGTCGCGCGGCCGGTGGTGCGTCCGGATGCGTCGGTGAACGTGGTGCTTGAGCGGGTTGCGGAGGCGGTGGACCGGGCGTGTCCCACCAGACGGCCGGAGGCGTCCTCGAACCGTGTCTGGGTACCGTGCCCGGCCTTGCGCGTTGTGGCGCGGCCCGTCACGCGGCCCGAGGCGTCGGTCACGACGAAGCGGGTGGTGGCGCCGACGACCGTGGACCGGACGGTGCCCTTGGATCGTGCGGATGCGTCGCGAAGCCGTGTTTGGATGGTGGTGGAGCCGGAGGTGTCGGCCGTGCCGGCAGGGCGGCCGGATGCGTCTGACATGGCGGATCGGGATGGGGATGGGGGCGGGACGCCCATGAGGATCATGGAGCTGGAAGGCGGGTTGGGCCGCGCATGCAGGGTGACGGCGGCCAGCGCGAGGATGCCGAGCGCGCGGATTCGGGTCCGTTGGAGGAGTGCATTCATGGTGGGGCGGAGAGGCCAACCTCGGGGCTCGGGAGGGATACAACCCGGGGAGGGTGCGCGTGTCATGGACGATTTCAGGCGGAGCCCCGGCCCGCGAGCAAGGCGGCGAGGCCCCGGTCGCTGGCGCGGGGCGACACGACGGCCAAGGTGCGGCGGGATGGCCCGAGGAAGTCCGCCGCGGCGGCCCGCACCTCGGCGGGGGTGACGGCGGCCATGCTTTCGCGGACCCGGGCCGGGGAGGCTGGGGTCTCGTGTCCCAGGGCGTGTTCGCC
>CAIYFP010000574.1 GCA_903925515.1 uncultured Verrucomicrobiota bacterium | reverse complement strand
TGGGAGTGGTGCCTCGATGGGATGCGTGAGTATCGGGATGGGTTGGTGGTGGATCCGGTTGGGCCATGCAACGAAGGCCCCGTGCACAAGCGCGTGATCCGGGGCGGATCTTTCACAAACTTCGCCGTGGGATGTCGTGCAGCTTCGAGATCGGCAGTCCCCGGAGGTCTCAACGGCGGCGTGGTCAGTTCGGACATTGGTTTCCGATTGGTCGCCATGGGCCCGGATGGAGGGCGTTGAGCGCCCTGGGAGCGCGGCCGTCCCCGGCCGCTGCGGGGCGTGGGAAGAGGCATGAAGGTTGCGCCCGGGGACGGGCGCGGTCCCAGGCACATGGGCGTGACCTGGGAGCGCGGCCGTCCCCGGCCGCTGCGGGGCGTGGGAAGGGGCATGGTCCTTCCCCTTGAAGTCCAACCTTGCCGGGCCCATGCCGCGAAGCGTTCGGTTGAGCCCGTGCGCTTCCGGCCTCAACCCGAGGCGTTCGGCCTTGGCCAAGGACGATTCCGGAAACGGGCCGGGTTGTTCGCGCGCATCCGAACGTCCATCCGCGGGTGTTCGTGCGAAAAAGCCCTCGCCATGCCCACGCACGGATACGGGGGGTCAACTCGCTCTTGCTCACGACGCCTGTTTTGCGGCAAACAGTCCCGCGTCGTCTCACCACATCTCCTCACATCGTCATGAGCAAAGCTGCATCTCCCGCGAAGGCCGCCCCGGCGCCCGCGCCGAACAACTTCCCCAAGCTTCACAACGCCATGTGGCCCGGCCTTGTCGGCAAGGGCAGCCCCGACGCCGAGCCGTGCATCGACCTCGACACCATGCTGGACCTCACGGCGAAGGCGGAGGTCAACGGCGTGCGCTTCGATGGCGTGGACCTTTTCCTCTACAAGCCGCACGTGGAGATCGACATCACGGACGACGGGATCAAGGCGCTGGCGGAGAAGATCCAGTCCAAGGGCTTCGTCGTGGGGTCCGTCGTGGCGCCGGTGTGGTTTGACGGGTCGGCGATGGGCGACGAGGCGAAGCGCGCGAACTGGGTAACGGCGGTCCGCAAGGCCTGCCACATTGCGCAGCGCCTTCGGGAGCTTGGGGTGCGTCCCCACGGCGTGGTCCGGATCGACTCCGCCGCCTCCGTCCATGACTGGGCCGCCAATCCCCGGGCCAACACGAAGCTCATCGCCAAGACGTTCCGCGAGGGCGGCAAGGTCGCCAAGGACCACGGCGAGCGGCTCGCCGCCGAGGGCGAGATCTGCTGGGGCGGCATGCACTCGTGGAAGTACATGATCCAGACCCTCGAGGAGACCAACATGCCCAGGGTCGTCGGGTTCCAGGCCGACATGGCCCACACCCTCCTCTACACCCTCGGCTACAACGCCCCCGAGCACCGGATCGTCCCCGAGAAGTACCGCTGGGAGCCCGAGGCGTTCCACAAGGCCATGAAGAAGATGACCGCCGCCCTGCGCCCGTGGACCCTCGACTTCCACGTCGCCCAGAACGACGCCACCGTGAAGGGCTCCGGCTCGCACGACAAAACCGGCAAGCACTGCCCCGTCACCGATCCCAACGGCAAGCTCAACGTCCCGCGCGACGCCGGCTATTGGCTGCGCGACGACACCGGCAAGGTCACGCGCAAGACCCGCCACATCTGCTGGGATGGCTGCATGTTCCCGAACGAGGTCATGCTCCGGCAGGAAACATGGAACAACATCCTCGCCTCCATGATCCAGGTCCGCGAGAACCACGGCTGGCGCGAGTAACCGTCGGCGGTCGGCGCGCCCGGCCGCGCCACGGCATGGAACGCGTTTCCCATCTTGTAGGCCGCGTGCCCTCACGCGGCGGGGTGGATGGGGAATCGGGCGCCGGGTTGGAAAACCCTGCATCCCTTGGATGAAGTGACGCCGGTTGAGGGCAACCGGCCTTCAACATGAAACGCATTTCCAATCTTGCCGGCCGCATGCTTTCACGCGGCGGGGAGGATGTAGCACGCCATCGGGCCGGGCTTCCACGCGAGTTCGCGTGCATCGCGTTCGTCCTTGGCCTTGCCCTTGCCTTGCCCGGCTGCGTCACCACGCCTCCCAAGCGTCCCGCATCCTTCCCGGCGGTCGTGGGCACGGGCTTCCCGGAATCCTGGGCGGGCGTCTGGTCTGGCCCGGTCCAATCCCATGGGCCGTCCGGCATGCTCGACTCGTTCCCCATGCAGCTCACGATTGCCCCCACGGACGCCCCCGGCCGCTTCGACTGGCGCATGGTCCTTTCCACCCCCTCCGGCCCGCAGGAGCAACCCTTCTCCCTCCTCGCCCTCGACCGCGCCGCCGGGAGGTTCGCCATCGACGAGAACAACGGCGTCGTCTGCGACGCGACATGGATCGACAACGCGTTGCATTCCCACTTCGACGTCGGCGGCACGCGCGTCCAGATCCGGTACCTGCGCCGGGTCATGCCGGGCATCGACGAGTTGATCGTCGAGATGACGATGGCGCGCGTCGAGGATGCGCATGCCACGGGTGGCAACAACGGGGCGCCGGAGGTGGTCACCCTGCCGGTGCGGTCGGTGCAGCGCGCCGTGCTGCGCAGGTCCGCAGCGCCGGCAAGACCCGTTGCCCCGCCCCAGTCGCGGCCGTCGGTGCGGCGCTAGTGTCGTGTCTCACAAATCGCTGGTGTTTGGTTGCTCCAAGAATGCCCCGGGGCAAGGCGTGAGGACGGAGCCTGCCCGCAGCGGTCTGTGACGGACGAACCACGAAGCCCCGGGGCATTCTTGGAGCAACCCGAAGGGCCGCGGCTCTTTTCGCGTCCCACGTCGTGGCTCGCTCCTCACAGACCTC
>CAIYFP010000573.1 GCA_903925515.1 uncultured Verrucomicrobiota bacterium | reverse complement strand
GCGGCTCCCGCACCTTGGGCTGGACCGGTACGTGGGGTTGCTGCGGCAGGTGGACGTGGAGGACATGGCCGGGCTGCGGCAGGTGGTGCGAAACCTTGAGCGGTTCGGGTTCGCGAAGGTGGTGGGGGAAGACGAGTTCCGGTTCCAGCGCCCGTTCCACCGATTCCTCGACAAGTGCCTTGAGGTTGCGCAGGCGCCGGCGCCGGCGTCCGGGCCTGGCGTTGGGGAGGCACGCGCGGAGGATGCGGGGTAGCGAATGGCGAATGGCGAATGGCGAATGGCGAATGGTCCGAGCCTAGTTTTTCCAAACCCTAATCCCTGCAAGAACCCATGCCCCACGGTCCGCAAAAGCTGATCCTGATACGCGCCGGGCGCTACGACTTCGCCGAGATCGACCTGACGGGCTCGGTGCAGATCGTCGGGCCGAACAACACCGGGAAGACGACGCTGATCAACACGTTGCAGTTCCTGTACCTTGATGACCGGAGGCACATGGACTTCGGGTCGTACACGCCCGAGCAGACGCGGGACTACTACTTCCCGGGCCCGTACTCGTACGTGTTGTTCCAGTGCCTTGGGTCGCGCGGGCAATGCGTGCTGGGATGGAGGGGGCAGTCGAAGGCGGCGGGAGGGGAGCCGGAGCGCTTCACGTACGACGGGCCGTTCGACGCGGCGGACTTCCTCGACGAGAAGCACCAGGTGCGGGAGCCGAAGGCGGTGGCGGCGCGCTTGGCGCTGAGGAACTTCACGCTGGTGCGGTCGGCGCAGGAGCACCGGGAGCTGCTGTTGATGCCGACGAAGGGGGATGCGCGCGGCCTTGGGTTGGTGGCGTTGAAGGACAACGACCGGTACCCGCACTTTCGGGAGACGCTGAAGAACCTGTTGTCGTTGGCGACGATCACGCAGGACCAGATGCGCGACCGGCTGCTGATGCTGGCGGGGCTGCCGGTGGACAAGCCGGCGCTGAACATCCGCGACCTGCTGGGGGACACGTACGAGTCGATCCTGCGCCGGCGGGATTCGCTGCTGCGGTTCAAGGAGGCGCGGGTTCAGGTGCAGGGGCTTGTGGACTCGTACGAGCGCCGCGGGCTGTTGCTCCGGGAGTTGTCGTTTCGTTGGTCGGACCTGAGGGCGAAGCGGGATGACTTCGTGCGGTTGCATGGGGATAGGACGGCCGGGCTGGGCGCGGCGGCCGAGGCGGCGCTGGCTCGGCTTGCGGCCTTGGGCAAGGAGTCGGAGGAGCGGCGCCGCGAGGAGCGCGAGTTGTCGGAGTCGCGGGGCTCGTTGATGGGCGAGGTCCGGCGGATCCGGGACCGCCAGAACCGGCTTGCTGACTTCGTGGAGGACATCGAGCGGGTGGCGATGGAGAACCGGGAGAAGGCGTTGCACGGGCTCGAGCGGCAGCTTGCCGATGCCGGGCGCGCGACGATGCCGCAGGCGGAGGAGAACCTCGAGGCGCACCGCCAGCGCGCGTCGCGGCTTCGCACGAGCCTCGCGCATCTCGATCGGGCGCTGGTGTCGGTGCTGCGCCGGGACCTTTCGTCGGCGGAGGTGGAGTCCTTGGCCGGGTTGCTCAACCCGGACCTGCTGGGCTTGCCGGTTGGCGAGGACGGGGTGCGGGTGCTGGACGCGGGGGCGCTGCTGCAACGGCTCAAGGAAATGGCGGCGAGGGCGAGGGACGGGCGATATGCGGACGGGGCGGTGGAGGTTCCGCTGCCGGATGCGTCGCGGGTGTTGGCGGAGCTTGCGGACCCGGAGGTCCTGCGCCGGCGGATCGCGGAGGAGGAGGAGCGGGTGGCGTACTGGGAGTCGATGGTGGCGGCGCTGGCGGAGCAAGGGAGGCTGGCGGGGAAGCTCCAGGCGCTGCGGGCGGAGCAGGAGGCCGCGAGGAAGCGGATGTTCGAGTGGGAGGAATTGCAGAAGGAAGCGGCCCAGCTTCCGCGGCACGAGGCGGACCTTGCGGGGATTGACGCGTCGATGGCGGCGGTGTCGGGGCGCATCGAGGAGCTGAGCCGCCAGGCCGAGGCGGAGCGCAGGAAGCATGACGAGGCGGAGCAGGAACGCTCCGAGCTGAGGCGTTCGCATGAGGCTTCCATGACGCGGCACGGGCAATGCCTGCGGCCGGACGCATCGCCCGACGCAACGCCGCCGCCGGAGCCGGTCCCGGAGGACTTCGACGCGGCGGTGGACGGATACCTGCGGGCGCAGGAGGAGGCGGGGCGGCTTGGGGACGCGATGGCGCGGCTCCGGCTCGAGGTGGAGACGCGGCTGGGCTCGGACCATGTGGGCGCGGACGACGCGGAGACGGTGCGCACCCTGCGGGAGGAGATGGAGGCGTTGCCGGAGCGGGAGGATGCGTTGCGTCGGGACTGGGAGGCGCAGGTGACGGAGGTGCGGTCGAAGTTCGACGAGGTGTTGCGGGACCTTGCGGACATCCAAGGGGCCGGGAACCACCTGAACCGGGCGTTGGCTGGGGTGCAGGTGTCCAATCTTGCGTCGTTGCGCCTCGACGTGGTGGAGCAACCGGACGTGGTGGGCGCGCTGAGAAAGCTGGCGGAGTCGGAGCAGCCGGGGTTGTTCGACGGGCAGGCCGGGGTAAACGCGGCGTTGGCGGCGTTCAAGCAACGGTTCGAGGCGAACCCGTTGCTCCGGCACGCGGACCTTTTCACGCTGCGCTTCACGGTGACCGGGGACGACGGGCGCCCGCATCACTACAACGACTTCCGGCAGGTGGAGTCGCACGGGACGACCATCACGATCAAGGTGTTGTTCAACCTGATCGTGCTGCGGTCGTTGCTGCGAGAGGACGCGAGTCGTTCGTTGGTGTGCGAGGTGCCGTTCTTCCTTGATGAAATCCACTCGCTGGATGCGGTGAACCGGCATGCGATCCTTGCGACGGCGCGGCGTCTTGGGTTCATCGCGTTGACGGCGGCGCCGGAGTCGGTCGGGGAGGTGGTCTCGTTGTATTTCCTGCGGCCGCAGCAGGGGCGGATCGTGCTGCGGCAGGCACACCGGGTCGGGGTGAGGGGCGGCAAGGGATAGGGTTGGCGGGCCGGACAGAACGCTTTCCTCGCGGGGCGGGATGGGGACAAGGTTGGGGCGTGCGCGCGCCTTCCTTGGGGACGCTTTTCCTGACCGTGTTCGTGGACCTCGTGGGGTTCGGGCTGGTGTTGCCGTTGCTTCCGAACTACTCGCGGGCGATGGGGGCGAGCGGGCTGGAGGTGGGGCTGATCATGGCCTCGTACTCGCTGATGCAGTTTGTGTTTGCGCCGGCGTGGGGGGCGTTGTCGGACCGGATCGGGAGAAGGCCTGTGCTGCTGGCGAGCACGGCGGTGGCGACGTTGTCGTACGCGACGTTTGCGTTGGGCTCGACGATGACGGGGCGTGCCGCGCTTGGGGTGTTGCTGGCGTCGCGGATGGTGGCGGGGATGTGCGGGGCGAACATCACGGTGGCGCAGGCGTACATCGCGGACATCACGCCGCCGGAGGATCGGTCGCGGCGGATGGGGCTGATCGGGATGGCGTTTGGGCTGGGGTTCATCGTGGGCCCGGCCCTGGCGGTGGCCGCGCAGCAGGTGGCGACGTGGATGGCGGCGTCGGAGGGGGTGGTGGCGGCGGCGCCCGGGGTTTTGGCCTCGGCGTTGTGCCTTGTGAACTTTGGGGCGGCATGGGCGCGGTTGCCGGAGAGCTGGAGGCCGGGTGCATCGCCGAGGGCGCGAAGGACGCGGGGCGAGCATTTGCGGGCGACGTTGTCGCGTCCGGCGGTGGCGTTCCTGATCCTGACGTTTTTTCTCGCGACGTTTGGCTTCACGTGTTTCGAGAGCACGCTGGGGCTGTTGATCCAGAAGAACTTTGGGTTGGCGGACAAGGCGGCGGCGCGAACGAACGCGGTGTTGTTCTGCTACGCGGGGTTGATTGGGGCGGTGGTGCAGGCGGGCCCGGTGGGGAGGTTGCTGAAGAGGCTTGGGGAAGCGCACTTGGTGGCGGGGAGCCTTGTGGTGTTCGGGCTTTCGTTGCTGCCGTTGCCGATGCTGCGTGGGGACGGGCCCTTGTCATGGGGGGTGTTCCTCCAGCCCTCGGGCTGGCGGTGGACGCTGCTTTTGGTGGTGGTGGGCGGGCTTGCGGTGGGGAGCGGCCTGACGCGCCCGCCGTTGTTTGGGTTGCTTTCGAGGATCACCCCGGCGGACGAGCAGGGCGCGACGCTTGGGGTGGCGCAGAGCGCCGGGGCGCTTGCGCGGGTCTTCGGCCCGCCCTTCGCGGGGTTCCTGTTCGATCGTCACCCGGCATGGCCGTACTGGATATGCGGGGTGCTGGCGGTGGGGACGGGGTTGGTGGCGTGGAACCGGTTGATTGCCATGGCACGGCTGGCATCGACGGGAGCCGAAGTCGGACGGGGGTCCGAGGGAGGATGAAGGTTTGACTCGCCGGCGGGTTGTTGGGCAGCCTTCGCCGAAGTTTCACCATCGAGGATTTATGCGTACACCGTCCATTGTCTCACGCCCGCAGGGGGGCTTTACCCTGATCGAGTTGCTCGTGGTGATCGCGATCATCGCGATCCTTGCGGGCATGTTGTTGCCGGCGCTTGGCAAGGCGAAGACCAAGGCCGCGGGAATTTTCTGCATGAACAATGGGAGCCAGATGATCAAGGCGATCCAGTTGTATGCGGGCGACTACAATGACCTTCTGCCGCCGAACCCCGACGACGGGAACGTGACGCCCGGCGCCAACTGGTGTCCGGGGCAGGCCGGTCAGGGTGGGGCGCAGGAGTTCAACCCGGACATCCTGAAGGATCGCCGGTTGTCGCTGCTGTCCCCGTACCTTGGCTATTCGGAGAAGCCCTTCAAGTGTCCTGCGGATCGCCGCGTGGGCCGGTACACGGGCACGAACGCGGCGTTGCGCACGGTCAAGATTCCTGCGGCGCGGACCTTCTCGATGTCGCAGGCGGTGGGCACGAACCCGTACAAGGCGGGGTCGCGTACGCCGGTGGATGGCCCGTGGTTGGACGGGGCGCACGGTCACACGGCCAACTCGCGTTGGTACTGCTACGGGAAGCTGGGCGACTTCGTGAACCCGGGTCCTTCAAGCACGTTCGTGCTGGTGGACGAGGACCATCGTTCGCTCAATGACGGCGGGTTCGCGGTCATGGGGCCGCCGCCGCTGGGGAAGACATGGGACAACCACACGGAGCAAATGATCGACTGGCCCGGCTACTATCACAACAACGCCTGCGGCTTCGCGTTTGGTGACGGCCACTCCGAGATCAAGAAGTGGACGGATTCGCGCACGATGGTGGGCGTGAACGTCTCGCGTCAGCCGCAGAAGGGGAACAAGGACATCCGCTGGATGTCGGATCGCACGTCGGCCCCCACCCGCTGAACCGTTGCTCATCCCGGGCCATGCCTGGGCCATTCGGCCGTCCGGACCTATCCGGGCGGCCTTTTCCTTTCATGCAGGTCCATGTCCGCGCCAGCCTTGTGCTTGTCTTCGCCTGCGCATGCTGGGCGTTCAGCTTTCCCATCATGAAGGCCCTTGGGCAGGTGGGCATGGACCGGCAGCCCTCGGCATCGTCCCTCTTCCTGTCGTTCCTGTGCGTGGCCATCCGGTTCACGGCGGCGGGTCTCGTGCTGGGGCTGTCCTGCCTGCGCGCGCGCCCCTTGCTGACCCGGCTGGAGTGCGAGCAGGGCGTTGGGATTGGGGTGATGGGAGGCATCGGGCTGGTGCTTCAAATGGACGGGATGTCCTACACGCTGGCATCGACCTCGGCGTTCCTCACCCAAGCGTACTGCGTCGTCATCCCGCTGTGGCTGGCGATCGTCCACCGGACGTTTCCGGTGCCGCGCGTGGTGGGGGCGTGCGTGCTGACGTTGGCGGGCGCGGCGGTGCTGGCGGGATTGGGGACGGAGGGATTCGAGTTTGGGCGGGGGGAGTGGGAGACGTTGGCCGGCAGCCTGAGCTTCACCGGGCAAATCCTGTGGCTGGAACGTCCGCGGTACCGGGGGAACCGGGCGCGGCATTCGACGGTGTTGATGTTCCTTGTGATGGCGGCGACGGCATGGCCGTTTGCGCTGATGCTTGCTCCGGGGCCCGGCGGGTTGATGACGCCGTATGCGAGCCCGCAGGCCGTGGGTCTCCTGGCCGTGCTGGTGGGGTTGTGCACCTTGGTGACGTTTCCCCTTGCGGTGCATTGGCAACCGAAGGTTTCCGCGACGCAGGCCGGGCTGTTGTATTGCACCGAGCCGATCTTCACGTCGGTGGTGGCGTTGTTCGTGCCGGGGTGGATTTCGGCCGCGGCCGGGCTTGGGTATCCCAACGAGACGCTGAGCATCAACCTTGTGGCGGGTGGCCTCCTCATCCTCGTGGCCAATGGCTGGCTGGTGCTGAGGCCGCCGCCGACGTTCGACGGGGCCGCGAGAAACACGAACTGACCATGCCGACGTTCTGGGACTGCGATCGATGCACGGCGTGTTGCCGGTGGCCTGGCGACGTCCGGTTGGGTCCGGGCGAGCTGGAGCGCATCGCGGATCACCTCGGGCTTGGCGCGGAGGACTTCATCGCGCGGTTCACGCGCCTGGACCGGCATCGGGCGGGGCTATCGCTGGTTGAGAATCCCGACGGCTCGTGCGTGTTCCTTGAGGGCCGGGACTGCCGAATCCAAGAGGTGAAGCCGCGTCAATGCAGGGGGTTTCCCAACTTGTGGAACTTCCCCGGGTTCGAGAAGGCGTGCCATGCCGTGCCGCATGACGTGGGGGAAGACGAATGGCGGCGCCGGGTGGAGGCGGCGTGCGGGGAGAGGCCGTCCTCGTTGCCGCCGCGAGCCTAGCGATCGCCCCCGAGCGTTCGGTGCATCCAGTCCAGCATCTCCTCCCACATGCGGGGCGTGTAGTCATGGCCCACGCCGGGATAGACGATGCTCTTGAACTCGCCGTGGCGTCCCTCGACGGACCATGCCGGAGCAACGGCCCTTTCGATGGCGCGGATGCCGGAGACGGGGGAGCCGGCGTCCTTGTCGCCATTGAGGCAGAGAAGGGAGCGGGGCGCGGCGCAGGCGACGACGGCCTCGGAGTCGAAGCGGCCCAGCAGGCCCGGCACGTAGTAGTAGATGCCGTGGTGCTTGAGTCCGCCGGAGGCGACGAGGTCCTCGTACCGGGTGAGGCATGCGACGGCGACGCCGGCCTTGATGCGCTCGTCCAGCGCCATCAGCCACCATGTGCGAGTGGCGCCCATGCTGATGCCGGTGGCGCCGATGCGCGAGGGATCCACCTCGGGACGCGAGACGAGGTAGTCCAAGGCCATGAGGTCGTCCCGGAGGAGCATCCCCCAGAGGGAACGGCCGAGCCATAGCTCCAGCTTGGCGGCGCTCATTTCCCCCGCCCCGCCCCGTTCGGCGTCGGGGCCCTTCCCATGGCGTTCGCCGAAGCACGGGGCGTCCACGGCCAGCACGGCATAGCCGCGGCGCACGAGTTCCGGGCCCGGGACGGCGGGGGTATGGCGGGACTCGAACAGCTCCTTCTTGCCGCCGTCGTATTCGCCGCCATGCCAGTGGCAATAGAGGATGGCGGGGACCCGTTCCTTGCGGGCCTTGGGGAGGAGGAGCACGCCGGGCACGACCGCGCCGGCGGCGTTGTCGAAGTCGAATTGTTCCTCGGTCCATGAGCCGTGGTCGATGACCTGCCGCGTGACGACGCGGGGAAGGGAGGGGCGCGGGGGCAGCTTGCCCATGGCCTGCCAGAGCTGGGCGCGGATGTCGGCACGTTGGCGGGCGGCGTCCTCGCGGTTTGGCGCGACGCGGAACGGTGGCGTGCCGCCTGCCGCCGAGAGGATGCCGATGCCTGCCTTTCCCTTGTCGGTCGTGTCTGCCGTCATGGAGTCGAAGATGAGGCCGAAGGCGAGTACACCTTGGGCGAGGGCGAGGCGCGGGAGGCGCCCGAGCGTGGGGGATAACCCGTCCATGGGCCGCAGGCTACCGTCCCAGAAGGCCGAGGTAACGCTCCAAACGTTCTGTCTCGGGGCGGTCGCGGCGGTCCTTGTGGAGGAGGTGGAGGTTGGAGACCATGCGGTGGAGGATGCGCCTTGGGCTGAGGGGCTGGAGGGCGGCGTCGTCCTGCTCGATGGCGAACTGCTTGAGCCTTCGGACGCACTCGGCGCGGGCGAGCAAGCGTCCGCCATGGAACGCATCGATGTAGAACTCCTCGCGAGGCGTCTGGTAGCGGCAGAGGAAGTGGCCGGGCATCCCGATGCCGGCGACGGGCAGCCTGAGGCGTCTGGCCAGGAGCAGGTACACGATGCCGAGGGTGATGGGGATGCCGGTGCGCCGGTCCATGACGAGGTTGAGGTAGCTGTTGGCGGGATCGTAGTAACGTTCCTCGTTCCCCCGGAAGCCCAGCTCGCCAAACAGGAGCCCGTTGATGTGGACGAGCATGCGCTCGCCGTTGGCCGCGGAGGCCATGGGATCACGCAGCCTTGCGGCCCACTCGTCGAGCTGGGCCCGGTAGGCCTCGACCGGCGCATGGGGATACCGTGTCCGAACGAACAACCATGCGCCGTCCTCGAGGTCGAGTCCCTCGCCATGTCCCGAGAGGAACGCACCCCATGCAGCCTCGGCGGATGTGCGCCCGAGGCTCTCGAGAACCTCGTGCACGCGTCGCCTTGCGGCGGGGTCGGCGTGGAGGCGGTGGCAGTGCAGCCATGCCATGGTGGATTCACGCCCTTCGAGAAGCCGACGTCGGATGGGCTCGGAGACGGCGGGATCGTCGTCCGCCAGCAACGTCACCAATGCCGACTGCAAGCTGGGCGAGGGGGTGACCTTGGCCATGGGTGTATCGGTGGTCCTTGCGTCTTGCATGCAACCTTTCGCCCGGAAAACGCGAGCAGCCCATGGATGACACGTGGCGGGGCAAAAATGTTCATGGGAGCCCGGGCGTCCGCGAACTTCCCTTCGCCCGGGCTTCCCGTAACCTCCGGCCATTCCATGAGTCGCGCCGAGCCAGTCGAGACCAGACGGTTCGTGTCTGCCCATGAGGCGGTCACGGAGGAAACGCCCTTCACTTTGAACGCATGGTTGTCGCGCCCGGACGTGGTGCCCTGCAAGGACCTGCTCCTCGTGCGCGCGACCATGCCGCCGGGCTGTTGCCATCCCTTCCATCACCATCCCACGCGGGAGGAGATCATCTACGTCGTTTCCGGGCAGGCCGAGCAGTGGTGCGGCAAGGAGCGTCGCGTGCTGAAGCCCGGGGAGATGGTGTTGATTCCGAAGGGGGAGGTTCATGGGACGTACAATCCGTTTCGCGAGCCGGTGGTTTTCCTTGCGATCCTGTCGCCGGCCGGCGCGGCGCCGCCCGACGTGGTGGATGTGTCGGGCGAGGCACCGTGGGCGGGGCTGCGGGAGTCCCATGGCCTTGCCCCGTGCCGCGTGCGGGAGGCGTGACCCCGGGCACGGGCGGCTTATTCCGGCACGACGTCACGGCCGCGCCGGCCTCCATATCGAATCCATTTTTCAAGCTCGACGACGAGGAACACGAGGAGGCCGACGGCGAGGATGTGGAGCCATGCCGCCGGGCGTATGGGGGCGGTGTGGAGGATGCGGTTCATGGCCGGGAGGTAGGTGACGAGGGCTTGGGCGGCGAGCATGGCGAGGATGCCGGGGAAGATCCACGGGTTGGATCGCCATCCCGCCTGGGTGAAGGGGCGCGATAGGGAGCGGCAATTGAGGAGGTAAAACACCTCGACGATGACGACGACGTTGACGACGACGGTGCGGGCCTCGGTGACGTCCATGCCCATGGCGTGTTGTTCCCACCAGAACAGCCCGTGGCCGGCGAGGCCCATGAGGAGGGCGACGAGGCCCGTGCGCATGACGAGGGCACGGGTGAGGAGGGGTTGGGAGGGGGCGCGCGGCGGGCGTTGCATGAGGCCGGCCTCGCGCGGCTCAAAGACGAGGGTGAGGCCGAGGAGGATGGCGGTGGCGAGGTTGATCCAGAGGAGGTGGACAGGGAGGGCGGGCAGGTCGAGTCCGGCGAGCACGGCCACGAGCAGGAGCATCCCTTCCCCGACGTTGGTGGGGAGGGTCCAGACGATGAACTTGACGAGGTTGTCGAAGACGGCCCTGCCCTCCTCCACGGCGGCCTCGATGGAGGCGAAGTTGTCGTCGAGGAGGACCATGGAGGCGGCGCCCTTGGCGACCTCCGTGCCGGTGATGCCCATGGCGATGCCGATGTCGGCCTGCCTGAGGGCGGGTGCGTCGTTCACGCCGTCGCCGGTCATGGCGACGACATGGCCGCGGGACTGGAGGGCGCGGACCAGCCGGAGCTTCTGCTCGGGGGCAACGCGCGCGAAGACGGCGGATCGTTCGGCGACCTCGGCAAGGCGGTCCTCGGGGATTTTTTCGAGGGCATCGCCGGTGATGGCGACCAGGCTGCCGTCGGGGGTGGTGGCCCCTTGGAGGCCGACTTGATGGGCGACGGCGACGGCGGTTCCGGCGTGGTCGCCGGTGATCATCTTGACGGCGATGCCGGCGCGGTGGCAGCGGCGGACGGCGGCGACGGCCTCGGGGCGGGGCGGGTCCATCATGCCCTGCAACCCGAGGAAGGTGAGGCCGTGCTGGACATGGGCATGGTGAAGTCCTTGGTGGCCGTCATCGACGTGCCTGCGTGCGAAGGCGAGGACGCGCAGGCCGCCCGCGGCCATGCGTTCGCCGGCCTCGCGCACGGCGGCGGGGTCGATGTCCACCTCGCTCCCGTCCGCCGCGAGCATGCGGTTGCACCGCCCCAGCAATCGGTCGAGGGCACCCTTCTTGTAGATCACCCGCGGGTCCGCCGCGTGGAGGGTGGCCATGAACATGTGGTCGGACTCGAACGGGATGACATCAAGGCGCGGGGTGGCATGGCGGGTGGGGGCATGGACGAAGCCGGCCTTGTGCCCTGAGACGAGCAGCGCGGCCTCGGTGGGGTCGCCGCGGACCTCGACGCGCCCGGAGCCGGGGTGGTGTTCGAGCCATGAGTCGTTACAGAGGACGCCGGCCCGGAAGGTTTCTGCGAGGGCGACGTTGGACGCAGGGGGCGCGTCGGGGTCCTTGCCATGGATTTCTCCTGCGAGCCGGTAGCCGTCGCCGGTGACGACGAACGACCGGCCGGCGGCCCATGCCTCGCGGACGGTCATCTGGTTCTCGGTGAGGGTGCCGGTCTTGTCGGAGCAGATGACGGTGGTGCCGCCGAGGGTCTCGACGGCGGGGAGGCGGCGGATGATGGCGTTGCGCCGTGCCATGCGGCCGACGCCGATGGCGAGGGTGATGGTGACGGCGGCCGGGAGCCCCTCCGGGATGGCGCCCACGGCGAGGGCGATCGCCGCCATGAACATGTCGTTGGCGGGCCGTCCGCGGAGCCAGCCGACGAGGAACATGAGGGCGGCGACGGCGAGGATGACGAGGACGAGGAGGTGGCTGAAGCGGTGGAGCTTGCGGGTGAGGGGCGTCTCGATCTCGGTGGTCCCGGCGAGCATGGAGGCGATGCGGCCGGTCTCGGTGCGGTCGCCGGTCTCGACGACGATTCCCTCGGCATGGCCGTGGGTGACCCATGTGCCGGCGTGGGCGATGTTGCGACGGTCCCCAACGGCGGCGTCGTGGGCGAGGGGGTGGGTTTCCTTGATGGAGGGCAGCGACTCGCCGGTGAGGGTGGACTCGTCGCAGCGGAGGCCGCGAGCCATGACGAGGCGGATGTCAGCGGGGACGCGGTCGCCGGGCTGGAGGAGGACGATGTCGCCGGGGACGAGTTGCTCGGAGTTGAGGAGGAGGCGTGAGCCGCCGCGGCGGACGGCGGCCGTGGTGACGAGCAAGCTGGAGAGGGCATCGATGGCCCTGCGTGCCTTGCCTTCCTGGACATGGCCGGCGACGCCGTTGACGAGGACGACGCCGAGGATGACGCCGGCATCGACCCATTCGCCGAGCCATGCGGCCTTGGCGCCGGCCACGACGAGGACCCAGACGAGGACTTGGTTGAACTGGGCGAGGAACCGGAGCCATGCGGGGGCTCCGGCGCGGGAGGCGACCTTGTTGGGGCCGTGGATGCGGAGGCGAGCGAGGGCGTCATCCGGGGCAAGGCCATGCTCGATGGAGGTGTCGAGGCGCCTTGCGGCGTCCTCCACGGGGGTGGCGTGCCATGCCTGCGGGAGCGCTTCCTTCACGGCGGGAAGTTACCCGCGAGCGGGTGGGTCCGGAAGGGATGGCCTTGGGGGGAGGGGAAGAGGGACTAGTCCTCGCTGAAGAGGTATTCGAGGTCGTCCTTGGAGAGGTTGGTGGCGAAGCCTTCCTCGCCGAGGACGTCCTGGATGGTCTGGGACTTGCGTTGCTGGAGCTCCCAGATCTTTTCCTCGACGGTGCCCGGGGCGATGAGGCGGTAGGCGTTGACGGTGCGTGTTTGGCCGATGCGATGGGAGCGGTCGATGGCCTGGGCCTCGACGGCGGGGTTCCACCATGGGTCGTAGAGGACGACGTAGGAGGCGTTGGTGAGGTTGAGGCCGGTGC
Organism: uncultured Verrucomicrobiota bacterium; assembly: GCA_903925515.1. Classification (GTDB taxonomy): domain Bacteria; phylum Verrucomicrobiota; class Verrucomicrobiia; order Limisphaerales; family UBA9464; genus UBA6176. Next base: position 17,415 of record CAIYFP010000573.1, on the reverse strand, counting down.
CGGCGGCGCGAAGGGACAGGAGGAAGACGCAGGGCTCGGGGTCGGCCTGGAAGGCGTTGACGACCTCCTGGCGGCCCTTGGTCTCGCCGGTGAGGACGTGGGTTCGGATGCCGCGCTCGCGGCAGAGTTCCTCGAGGATGCGGAGCATTTCGACGAACTGGGAGAAGAGGAGGACCTTGTTGCCGGAGGCGAGGACGGGCTCGAGGAGCTCGAAGAGGGTCTCGGTCTTGCCGGAGACGCAGTCGTTGCCGACGAGGCGCGGGTGGCAGCAGATCTGGCGGAGTCGGGTGAGGGCGGCGAGGACGTGCATCTTGGACTTGGCGACGCCTTTTTCCTGGAGGGTCTTCATGACCTGGTCGCGGCTGCGGCGGAGCTCGGCGAGGTAGAGCTTGCGTTGCTCCTCGTCGAGGTCGCAGTCGCGGCGTTCCTCGATGCGCTCGGGGAGGTCCTTGGCGACCTGGCGCTTGAGGCGGCGGAGCATGATGGGGCGGAGCTTGGCGCTGAGACGCCGGCGGAGGGTGGCGCCCTCCCATTCCGGGCCGTCGCCCTTGGGCTCGTAGGTCTCGTTGAAGGCGGCTTGGTTGCCGAGGTAGCCCGGCTGGGCGAAGTCCACGATGGACCAGAGGTCGAGCATGCGGTTTTCGAGGGGGGTGCCGGTGAGGGCGAGGCGTTGGTCGGCGTCGATTTCCTTCACGGCCATCGTGACCTGGGCGGAGGGGTTCTTGATGAACTGGGCCTCGTCGAGGACGAGGGCGCGGAACTTGAACTTGCCGAGCTCCTCGAGGTCGCGTCGGAGGATGGCGTAGTTGGTGACGACGATGTCGTGCTCGGGGATTTGGCGGCGGAGGTTGTGACGGGCGTTGCCGGACTGCAGGACGAGGACCTTGAGGTGGGGGACGAACTTCTCGGCCTCGCGCCGCCAGTTGTGGAGGACGGAGGCGGGGCAGATGACGAGGGAGGGCTTGCGGGACTTCCTTGGGTTGCCCTCGTGGAGCCATGTGAGCCATGCGAGGGTCTGGAGGGTTTTACCGAGGCCCATGTCGTCGGCGAGAATGCCGCCGAGGCGCAACTGGGTGAGGTTGGCGAGGAAGTTGAAGCCGTCGATCTGGTAGGGGCGGAGGTCGGCCTTGACGGCATGGGGCACGGCGGTGTTGGGGACGCCCTTGAAGCCGGAGAGTCGTTCCCGGAGCTGGGCGATGGCCTTCTCGGAGCCAAGGCCTGCGAGGACGTTCTCGTCGAGCTGGGTGGCATGGATGAGGGAGGCCTTCTGGGAGTCGGGGCTGAGGCCTTCGAGGCCGAGGGTGGCGGCGGTCTCGTGGGCCTTGCGGTTGGCATCGACGTCGATCTCGACCCAGCCGCCGTCGGGCAGCTTGACGAAGCGGGTGTTGGCGGCGGAGAGGCGTTGGAGGTCGGCTGAGGAGAGCTTGAGGCCCTCGGCCTCCCATTCGGCGCTGACGGAGAGCCAGTCGATGCCGGAGCCCTTGAGGACGAGCTTGGGGCGGACGACGCGGCGGTTGAGGAAGAGCCGCTGGAACGGGGGATTGCCGAGGAAGTCGGCCTCGGGGGGGCGGTCCTGCCATGCGAAGGCGAGCTGGGAGAGGGCGTGCTCGTTGGCGTCGAGGACCCAGAGCCCGGGCTCCGGGGTGAACCAGTCCGAGCGTTGGAGCCATTCGACGGCGGGGCCGAGGCGCGGGTCCTCGAGGAGCTCCGGCCGTCCCGCGGCGCCGCGTCGTGCCATGACGCGTGCCCATTCATGGCCATTCCATTGCCACTCGGAGCCGTCGCGCTCGCTGATGGCCAGGAGCCGGACGCGGACGACCTCGTCGGCGAGCTCGAAGACGAACTGGGGCTTGGCGGCGTGGGTCTCGCAGAGGGCGCCCCAGTCTGCGCCCGCGGATCCCTGGGGCTGGATGCGGCGGAGCTCGGTGAGGAGGCGCTGGGAAAGGCGGCGGACTGGGACGACGGGCCGGTGCGCCCATGGGCCAAGGAGGCGTGCGGGGGGGGCGTCGCGGAGGACGAAGAACTCGTTTCCGGCAAGGACGAGGGGGGGCTCGCCGACGAAGAACCGGCACTCGGGCAAGGGCATGGACTTGCCGTCCGGGAGGGCGAGGACATGGGTGAAGCTCATCTCGCCGTCGAGGGACTCGAGGCGTGGCTGGAGGGTGGCGACCCTTCCGATGAAGGTGGCGTTGGTGGCGGTGCCGGCCAGCTCGAGACGCTGGCCATGGCCGAACTTGGCGAGCCATGTGAGCAGGTCGGGGCCGTCGAGCACCATGGTCTCGCCCTCTTTGATCTTCTCGGGCCAGTGGACGTAGATCCAGTCGATGACGGTCCAGTCCTCGGCCGGGAAAAGCTCGGCCTCATGGGCGGCGCGGGTCCGGAGCTCGCAGAGGTCGGACGCGAAACGTTCCTTCTCGCCGGAGCGGCTGCGGAACAGGAAGAACCGGATGGCGAGGCGCCATTGGTTGACGTCGTCGGCAAGGCGGCGGGGCTCGCAGACGACGCGCAGGGCGGCACGCGGGGAGTCGAGGTGGCTATGGTTGGGTGGAAACAGCCAGTTCTCGAGTTCCTCGACGAGCCCGGTCTCCTTCTCGGTCTGCTCGACCTCGGCGAAGCGCTCGAAGTTGGCGTGCGGGAGGAGCTCGGTGGGCAGGGAGCGGTTGGAGCGCAGGAAGAGCATGGCGACCTCCTCCATGCGCGACTTGCCGGCGGCGGCCTGGATGCGGCTCCACCAGTCGTGCTGGCCGAAGTCGGAGCGGCGGAGGTCGAGCTTTTCGAGGTAGTCGTCGAACAGGAGGTAGGCGCGCTGGGGGTCGGCGCAGGCGGCGAGCTGCGCGAGGACGGTCTCGCGCTCGGCAACCTTGCCGCGCGAGTCGGACAACTCGCGCCGAAGGTCGGCGAAGTTGCCGTAGGTCGTGTTGAGAACCTTGTGGTGGGCGTCGTACTTGGTCGTGTTGACGACGCGCGGCGCTGCCAGCTTGCTTGAACTCCCCCGAACTCCCCTTGCCATGATGTTGCCTTGAAAAAACGAACGAAGACTCGTGCCGGATGTCAGGCACGATTCGTCATTTTCTCTCCGTCACATGGGGTCGGGGTCAATGGAAAACGCGGGCGACGGGCCGCACGATTTCGGGCCTTGACGCGGGGCGGCGGCCGGGTTGTTGCTGGGGGACAGCATGAAAAGGAGGATGAATCCCGTGATTGCCGGGCGACGGTGGATTGGGGCTGGGCCGTACGGGGATGGCATGACCGGTCCGAGTGCTTGCCGCGCCTTCACGTTGATCGAGTTGCTGGTCGTGATTGCCATCATTGCGATCCTCGCGGGGATGCTCCTGCCGGCCTTGGGCAAGGCGAAGGTCCGGGCGCAGGGCATCAAGTGCCTATCCAACCAAAAGCAGCTCCAGCTCGCGTTCGAGCTCTATGCGGGCGACCATCAGGGCCGATTCATGCCGAACACGTACGGCGGGGATGGATGGGTGCGGGGCAACCTCGACTTCAACGGCGGCAACGTCTCCAACTGGGATCCCCAGACCCTGCTGGCCCGGCAGACCGCCGTGCTTGGCCCCTACACCACCACGCCGGGCGTGTACCAATGTCCGGGGGACTGGACGACGGTGGCGCGTCCGGGCGTCGGGAAGGTGCGGCGCATCCGGAGCGTGGCGGCCAGCCAGGCGGTGGGAAGCTGGCCGGAGGGCGGCCCGACGATGGGCTACTGGCTGGACTCGAAGCAGGAGGGCATCTTTCCCAACAATCGCGGCGGGCGGTGGATGGTCTTTGGCAAGGAGGGTGACGCGCCGCGGCCATCGCAGATCTTTGTCTTCATCGACGAGCACCCGGCGAGCATCAACGACGGAGGCTTCGGACATCGGATCCCGGATTCCCCGGCCCTGACGAGCCAGCGTGGCTGGGTGGACTTCCCTGCGGCGTTCCATGGGGGCTCGGGTGCCTTGTCTTTCCTTGACGGCCATGCGGAGCTCCGGCGTTGGCTGGAGCAGCCGAGGCCGGGGAGGGCGGGCCTTGACGCCAAGGTGACGGACTACTCGCGCATCGACGACGGGCGCTTCGCGAACAACCGCGACGTGTGGTGGCTCGCCACGAGGACCTCCACGTCCAAGTCGGGGCAGGATCCGTTCTAGGTCGGCCGGCGCGGCGTGCCGTCGTCGGCTTTCGCCGTTGCCCAGCCATGGGCATGCCCGGTACAACCACCGGGTCATCCACAAGGAAATCCGTCATGCGTCCCACCTATTCCCGCGTCCTGGATCGTCGCCGCTTCATCACCGTGTCCTCTGGCGCCGCCCTTGCGTTTTCCATTGCGCCCGCCCGCGTGTGGGGTGCCAACGAGCGCCTGCGCGTGGCCGGGATCGGCGTGGGGGGCAAGGGCTCGGGCGACCTGGACCAAGCGGCGAACCACGGCGACGTCGTCGCGTTGTGCGACTGCGACGACACCTCGTTGCAGGCCAAGATCAGGAAGTTCCCCGCCGCCGCCGGGTTCACGGACTTTCGCAGGCTGTTCGACACGATGTCCGGCAAGATCGACGCGCTGACGGTGAGCACCGCGGACCACAACCATGCGTTGGCGGCGGCCATGGCGATCCAGCAAGGCATCCATGTGTACGTGCAGAAGCCGCTCACGCATGACGTGTGGGAGGCGCGCTGGCTCCGGGACCTTGCGCGCAAGCACAAGGTGGCCACCCAGATGGGCAACCAAGGCACCGCCGAGAACGGGCTTCGCGCGGGCGTCGAGGCGATCCGTGCGGGCGCCATCGGCACCGTCGAGCACGTCCATGTCTGGACGAACCGCCCCGTCTGGCCCCAGTCGCCCTCCGTGGTGGCGCGGCCCCACGACACGCCGCCGGCGCCCGCGCACCTCAACTGGGACGCCTTCCTCGGCACGGCGCCGGAGCGGCCCTACCACCCTGCGTATCACCCGTTCAAGTGGCGCGGTTGGTGGGACTACGGCACGGGTGCGCTGGGCGACATGGGCTGCCACACCGCCAACCTTCCGTTCATGGCCCTTGAGCTCGACCACCCCACCACCATCGTCGCCGAGTCCGAGGCGCCGAACCCGGAGACCTGCCCGGGCTGGGCGACCGTCCGGTACAACTTCCCTGCCAAGGGCAAGCGCCCGGCCGTGAAGTTCACGTGGTACGAGGGCAAGCTGCCGTCCGGCCAGAAGAACCTGCCGCCCATGGAGTTGTTCCACGGCGAAAAGCCGGCCGACTCCGGCTGCCTGATGGTGGGCGCCAAGGGCGTGCTGTACTCGCCGTCCGACTACGGAGCGAGCTGGAAGCTGCTTCCCGGGGACCGCTTCAAGGACTTCGTGGCGCCCGCGCCGTCGTTGGCCCGCAACGGCAAGGGCGACCAAGGGATGAAGGACGAGTGGGTGGCCGCGATCCGCGGTGGTCCCAAGGCCTTCTCCAACTTCGACTACGCCGGCCTGCTCACCGAGTTCATCCTGCTCGGCAACGTCGCCATCCGGGCCCAGACCGAGCTGAAGTGGGACGGGCCCCGGTTCCGGCTGACCAGTGGCGCGGCGGCCGCGAAGCAGTACCTGAAGCGCACGTATCGCAAGGGTTGGACAGCCTAGGACGCCCGGCGTCCCCGGCACGGGACAGGCTCGCCCACGGCGGGGCGACGCCGGGTGGGTGTCTTGGTGGCGGACGGCGACGTCCCCCGGGGCCTTTACTTGGGCATGGCGAGGCTGACGCCCTCGCCCATGGCGCGGTCGAGGCGGGCGCGCGCGACGGAAAGGTCGCGAAGCGCGACGGTGTAGGTGGTCCGGGCCTCGGTGAGGGCCGTCTGGGCGGAGAGGACGTCGAGCTGGGTCCCCGCGCCGGCCTCGGCCCGGGCGTTGGCAAGGCGCAGGGCTTCCTCGGCCTGCTCGATGACGCGGGCCTGGGAGTCGAGGACATCCATGGCCTCCGAGTGGTTGGAGTGGGCGGTCCGGACCTCCAGCTCGATCCGGCGCTGGGTGTCGCCGACGTCGATCTCGGCCCGTTCCCGCCTTGCGACCGCGGCGTCGATCTTGCCCTGCGTGAGTCCGAAGTCCCAGACATTCCATGAAAGCTGGGCCCCGGCGTTCCATCCGTTGAGGTCCGCCGTCAGGTCGCGGTTGAACACGCGGGATTGCCAGCCATAACCAGCCACCGCCGAGAGCTGGGGGTAACGATCGGCCCGGGCCTGGATGACGTCTTCGCCGCGGAGCCCGCGGGTCGCCCGCAGCGCGGCGAGCTCCGGGCGTTGGCCCAGGGCGCGGACGATGGCGTCCGGGAGCGGAACCTCGGAGCGCACGGCCGCGAGGGTGTCGGCGGGGGACAACGGGATGTCCTCGTCCGTGCCCGGCGGGATGTCGAAGCCGAGCTGGACGGCGAGGTTGTTGCGGGCATTGCGAAGGGCGTTGCGGGCGCGGATGAGGCGGGGCTTGGCGTTGGCGACCTCCACCTCGGCACGGAGCACGTTGAAGCGGGGGACGGTGCCGGCGTCGAAGCGGCGGCGGGTGTCGGTCAACTCGCGCTCGAGGAGCTGGAGGGATGCCTCCTGCACGCGGATTTGCTCGGATGCGAGGAGGGTGTCGTCGTAGGCGACGCGGACGTCGAGGAGGGTGGACGCGACGAGGGCTTGGTAGTTTGCAAGGGCTGCCTGGACGGTGAGGCGCGACGCGCGGGCGGCGGAGCGGAGCTTGCCTCCGGCGAAGAGGGGCTGGGACGCGGTGAGGGCGACATTCCAGTTCTGGTTGTTGGCGAACGCGACGGGGGGTGCGGACGGGTTGAAGGCGACGCGCTCGATCTTGCCCTCGTCGATGCGGTTGTACGCGCCGGTGGTGGCGAGCCTTGGCATGAGCACGGACCTCTGCTGCAAGGCGACGCCATGGGACTCGGCGATGTCTTGGCGGCCCTTGCGAAGGGTGCCGTTCCAGGTGAGGGCGAGGTCAAGGCACTGGGCGCGGGTGAGGGGCGCGGACGGCCATGGGGGTGCGGACCGCGCGGGAGCGTTGGTGGCCGGGGCTGCGGAGACAAGTGCCGCGCCTGCGGCGGCGGACATGGCTTGCACGAGCCATCGGCTCGCTGGGTTCGACCTTTTCTTCATGGGACAATCCTCGGGAAAACAGCCCTTCCATCATGCTGGCCGGCGCATGCAGGACCAACCGCATGTTGCCAGAACCCTCCTGCGAGCGGCGCCGGCTAGCCCGCCCCGGCAAGTCGTTCCTTGCGGGCCCAGAACCATGCGATCACCACGGAAAGCTCGTACAAGGCCATCAAGGGTGCGGCCATCAGCAGCATCGTGAACGGGTTGCCGTCGGGCGTGACGAAGCCCGCAATGATGAGGATGCCGACGTAGAAATAGGCGCGGTATTTGGCGAGGCCCGCGACGTCGAGCAGCCCGACCCTCACGAGGGTCAGGAGGACCATGGGAAGCTGGAAGCTGAGGCCCATGCCGAGCAGGAACCAGCAGCAGAAGCTGATGTACTCGTCCGCGCGCCATTCGTCCGCGCTGAAGCCGAGCCAGTTGGAGAAGGCGGCCGTCGTCCCAAGGGTGATGGGCAGCAGGACGAAGTAGCAGAAGGCGATGCCGGCGAAGAACAGCACGGAGGCGGCGCCCGCAATGCGGTACAGGAACCGCTTCTCGTGCATGTGCAACGCCGGAAGGATGAACTGGCCGAGGAAAAAGAGGACGAACGGGGCCGAGATGGTGAGCCCGCCAAAGATGGCGAGCTGGACGGCGATGGTGAACCCGCCGCCCGGGCTGTACGTCTTCAGCGAGACCTGCATCGAGTATCCCGCCATCGGCGGCGGGTTCGTGTCCCGCACCAGCGCAAGGACCGTCGTGCCCTGCAACTGGACCGGCGCCACGCGCAGCATCACGTCGTGGGTGCCGGCGCCGGGCACGGGGAACTTCGCGGCGGGAAGGCGGGACAGGATGTTGGTCCCCATCGTGATGACCACGACGGGCTCCTTGTCCGTCCGCGCCTTCTGGGCCCGGACGAGGGGTGCCTCGAGGAGACCAATGATGAAGTTCCCTGCCGTCAGGCAGGTCAGCACCCCAAGGAAGATGGCGACCGCGCATCGGATGAGCGTCCAGCGCAGGTCCTCAAGGTGTTCCAGGAACGACTTGATCGGGCCGCCGCCCTCTTCCTCCGGTTCCTCGACCGGCTCGGAGCCGGCACCACCCCAGTGTCCGCCCCCCGACCCGGCTCCGGCATGGTGTCCGTCGCCCATCGCAGGGTCCGGGCTCGCGGGCTCGGCCCGTGGGGCAGCCAGAGTTTCCGCCGCATCCTCGGGAGCGGGAGGCGTGGAAGGAACGGGGTCGCCCGAGGATGGAACGGCATCAAGCGGTAGCAAGGCCGGAAGGCCTTCCCCGGGCGAACCCGGGGCGTCGCCCTGCCGCCGATCGGGCGGGTGGACTCCGGTAGGGTGAAGGGATTGCGATGGGTCGGTGGGCTCGGCCATGCGGAGCTAGCGATGGCAAGGCTTCCAAGACCGACCTCGACACGGGATGCAGGTCGGTGTCATCGGGGTGCCGGGGCGGCGTGCGCCGGGTTCATGCATGGCCGCCGCCTTGCGAGACGGTGTCGGCCGGCTTGCGCGGCTGGGGTGCCGGGACTTGCGGGGGTTCCTCGGCGGCACGGGAAATCTCCTCGTGCACCTCGCGCGAGGCCTTCTTGAATTCCCGGATGCCGGTGCCGACGCCCTTCATCAGCTCCGGCACCTTGCGTGCCCCGAAAAGCACCAAGACGACGATGGCAATGATGATGATCTCCGGCGTTCCGAGAATCGCGAGCATGGAAAGAGTCATGACTGGTTCCTCATGGTGAGGTCGTGCCCCTTCCAGCCGCCTTGTGCGCTCGAAAATTCCCGGGGACGACCCTTGCACCTTCCGAAAGCCTAGAAATAGGCACTCTCGGGGTAAAGGTTCATTTCCGGAGACGCTCGTGCCTCGTGTCGCGTCTCATAAACCGCAACGATGCGACGGGATGGGTCGTGCTTGCCCGACCTGCTTCCGGAAATCCGGGGTCCTTCGCTTGTTACGGGCATGGCATTGGCCCACGCCCCGCTCGCGCCTCATACACCCTGCGGGATGCCTTGGTGCGGGCTGAAACAGCGGCCGGGCAAGGCCCGGCGCAGCGACCGCTTTCCTTCCGTGCGTCGCAAGGCGTCCTCCCGCAGGCCCAAGCCTTGGTTGGAGCGTCACCGGCCCGGGGGAGCCTCCAAGCACGGGTTCAGCCATCTTCGCCGGGACCTGGACCTGCAACATCTGCCCTGCCCGAAGCGGGTGGCCAAACCGAGGGACCACGCGCCGGGCATCCCCGCCAACCCTCTCATGGCGGCCGGGGGTTCCGGACCTTCCGGACGACGCCCCGTCGTGGCGTCCGCGCGCGTTGTCCGGAACGTGCTGATCGTGCCGGTGGCGACACTTCCTTGCGGGAACCGTCCGTCCGGAGCGCCAATCCTCCCTGCAAATCAGGGCCATGACGTCTTGCACACCCCTTCCGGCCCCCGGTCGCGCCGTCCGGGAGAGCTCCCGCCGCACCACGGCGACCGCTTCGTTGCAAAACCCGAGGCCTTCCGCTGCCAGCCCAATCGCTCGCCCGGGATTCGGGGATGGGGGAAGGTGTCCAAACAGCGCTTGTAGGCCGGATGCAAATGAGGCCCCATCGAAACATCGCATTGCTAAAATGATCCCGCACAAGGCATCGGCGCTCGCGCAGAGGACGCTCGGCATCATCATGGGCGGCGGCCAAGGCACGCGCTTGTTCCCGCTCACGCGCGAACGTTCCAAGCCTGCCACGCCGCTCGCCGGGAAGTATCGGCTTGTGGACATCCCGATATCGAACTGCATCAACTCGGGGGTCCTCCGGATGTACCTGCTCACCCAGTTCAACTCCGCGTCGCTGCATCGGCACGTCTCCCAAAGCTACAAGTTCGACCACTTCAGCGGGGGCTTCGTGGAGATCCTTGCGGCGGAGCAGACGTTCTCCAGCACGTCCTGGTACCAAGGCACGGCCGACGCCGTGCGGAAAAACATTGTCCACTTCAAGAACAACAACTTTGCCTACGCCTTGGTCCTGTCCGGGGACCAGCTGTACCAGATGGACTTCCGGGAGATCCTCCATGCGCATGTGGAGAAGTCCGCGGACGTGACCATCGCGACGCTGCCGGTGGGGGCGGCGGACGCCCCTGCGCTTGGGATCTTGCAGCCCAATGGGGAGCAACGCATCACGCGCTTCGTTGAGAAGCCGAAGGATCCCGAGACGCTTCGTTCCCTGCGGATCGACCGGGCGCAGTACCCTGCCATGGGGATCCAGCACGACGAGGACCTCTACCTTGCCTCGATGGGCATCTACGTGTTCAACCGGGACGTCCTGTTCGACCTGCTGAACAACAACCTGACGGACTTCGGCAAGCACATCATTCCGGGGGCCATCAACACCCACCGGGTCTTCTCCCATGTCTTCCAGGGCTACTGGGAGGACATCGGCACCATCCGCAGCTTCTTCGAGGCCAACCTTGACCAAGCCTCCGAGGTTCCGCGGTTCAACTTCTTCGAACCCCCGGTTTATTCGAGGCCGCGTTTCCTGCCCGCCTCCAAGATCAACGCAGGGGCGATCGACCATGCCGTCATCGCGGACGGATGCATCGTCACCAACGCCCGCATCCGCCACTCCCTCGTCGGGATCCGCTCGATTCTCCGGGAAGGCTGCGCCCTTGATCGCGTCGTCATGATGGGCGCCGACTTCTATGATTCCCCCGCGAGGACCGCAGACCGCGACAACCAGGGGATTCCCCTCGGCGTCGGACGTGGCACGAGGATCGACAACGCGATCATCGACAAGAACGCGCGGATTGGCGACGGCTGCATCCTTTCCCCGAATGGCAAGCCCGAGAACCTTGACCATCCCCTCTACTATGTCCGCGACGGCATCCTCGTCGTGCCCAAGGGCGCGGTCATTCCCCACGGGACGGTTGTGTAGGGTCGCGTCTCGGCGATCGCGGGTGGGGGTTGCTCCTCACGGCCCCCCTGCGGATCTGGCCGTCGCGAGCGCCTCGTTCGACACGAAAAGCCCTCGCGGCGAAACGCCCGCCCCGTGCGAGACGCGACACTAGCTAGCGCGTCGTGCGTCGGTGGACCTTGTGGAACGCGGCTTGGTCGGTGGGCTTGATCACCATCTCGTCGATGCACACGTGGGGCGGCCGGGTGGCCATCCAAAGCATGGCTTCCGCCACGTCCTCGGCCCTCAACGCCTCGACTCCCTCATAGACCTTCGCCGCGCGTGCCCCGTCCCCGGCGAACCGCACGAGGGAGAACTCGGTTTCCGCCATGCCGGGGTCGATGGTGCCCACGCGGATGCCCGTCCCATTCAGCTCGAGTCGCAGCGCTTGGGTTACGGAACGTTCGGCCGCCTTGACCCCGCAGTAGGCGGCTCCCCCCTCGTAGGCCACGTGGCCGGCGATGGAGCCCACGTTCAGGATCCATGCGCCGTCGTGGCGCGGAAGCAGTGGGATCCATGCCCTCGTGACCCTGAGCAGGCCGAGGAAGTTGGACTGCACCATGGCATCCCAGTCCGCGTCGCGGGCAGTCGCGACGGGGTCAAGACCGTGAGCGCCGCCGGCGTTGTTGACCAAGACGTGGACGGCGTCGGTCCGTGCCCTGGCATCGAGCGCCCAAGACTCCACCTCCGACGTGACTCCGACGTCCACGGCGGAGGCATGGACTGACGCGGCGCCGTCGGCCCGGCATTGCGCCGCGACCTGTTCCAGCCGGTGCTTGCGCCGTGCGCCGAGGAGAAGATGGCAACGTTCCCGCGCAAAGGCCCGGGCGGCTGCTGCGCCGAACCCGCTTGATGCGCCCGTGATCACCACCCATCGGCCAGCCAGATTCATCAGGCAATGCAGCCCGATCCATGGCCGGGAAACGACATCTTTCGCGGGCCACGTGCCGTGCCGGGCGCGGCGCGAGGGTGGGAGCCCGAAGAACAAGGGCCAACGTCCTCGCGGGGCGTCGGCCATGACGGACCGGGTGGAAGGGCCTGGGTCAGGCCTTGGCCGGGGCCGGGGCGGGCGTGGCCGGGGCGTGGGTGGCGGCCAGCTCGGCGGACTTCTTGGCCACGACCGCCTCCTTGATCTTGCGGGCGACGTCTGGCTTCTCGACGAGGGTCTTGCGGGCGGCATCCTTGCCTTGGCCGATGAGCTCGCCGCCGTACTGGATCCATGCGCCCTTCTTGTCGAGGACGCCGGCATCAAGGCCGCAGTCGAGGATGCTGCCCTCCTTGTCGATGCCGTGGTTGAAGAGGATGTCGAACTCCGCCTCGGCGAAGGGTGGCGCGACCTTGTTCTTGACGACCTTGACCTTGACGTGATTTCCGACGGCATTGCCGGCGCCGTCCTTGAGGGCGTCCTTGCGTCGGATGTCCATGCGGACGGAGGCGTAGAACTTGAGGGCCTTGCCGCCGGGGGTGGTTTCCGGGTTGCCGAACATGACGCCGACCTTCTCGCGGATTTGGTTGGTGAAGACGCAGGTGGTGCGGGCCTTGTTGAGGATGGCGGTGAGCTTGCGGAGGGCCTGGGACATCAGGCGCGCCTGCATGCCCATGGTGGCCATGCCCATCTCGCCGTCGAGCTCGGCCTTGGGAACGAGGGCGGCGACGGAGTCGATGACGATGACATCCACGGCGTTGGATCGCGCGAGCGTCTCGCAGATGGTGAGGGCCTCCTCCCCGGAATCAGGCTGGGAGACGAGGAGTTGGTCGAGGTCCACGCCGAGGCGGCGGGCGTAAACGGGGTCGAGGGCATGCTCGGCGTCGATGAACGCGGCGACGCCGCCGGCCTTCTGGGCGTTGGCGATGACATGGAGCATCAGGGTGGTCTTGCCGGAGGATTCCGGGCCGTAGATCTCGATGATGCGCCCGCGCGGCACGCCGCCGACCCCGAGGGCCATGTCCACGGCGAGGGCGCCGGTCGGGATGACCTCGATGGGGCGGATGACCTGGGCACCCAAGCGCATGATGGCGCCCTCGCCGAACGACTTGGTGATGGTGCCGATGGCGGCCTCGAGGTCGCGGGCCTTCTGGGGGGTGAGCTTGGGGGCCTCGGCCGGGGCGGATGCGGGGGCCGTCTTGGCCTCGGATGCCTTGGCGGGATTTTTTTCAACGCTTCGATCGGCGGGCTTGTCGGACGGGTTTGCTGGCATGACAGGATTTTTTTGCATGGGTGATAAGATGACAACCGGGGTCGGTCAACCGCTGGGTCACCCTTGGCATCCCGAGGGGAAAACGGCGCGAAGGGGCCCTGGTTGGGGCGGCCCACGGCATCGGTTGGAGGAACGGGGCCGGCGCTGGCGAGTTCGCCAGCACCGAGGCTCGACTCAGGACGGGTCAGCAGGATAGAGCTAAGGCCAAGACAGGAAGAGGGAACCGACGGCGGGCGAAGCTATGGCAGTAAACGAGACGAATGGGGCCGAGGGCGCCACTCCGCCGCGGGTGCGGGAGCGGAGGAGGAAGGTCGTCCGCGCGAGGACCCGGAGGCGGCTGCTGGCCGATTGGAAGTTTGTGCTTGCGGTTTTTGGGTCGGCGGTGGTGTTCGTCGGCATCGGGGTGGCGCTGCCCAAGGTGTGGGTTGTGACGCCGCAGGCCGTGACCCCGGTCCTCCGGATTAGCCTGCTGGACTTTCTCCAGGCCCGCATGTTGGCGAGGACGGCCAAGCGTCTTGCGTCGGAGGGGCGGAATCGGGAGGCCTCGGTTGCATGGGCGGGTGCCTTGGGAAACCACCCCGCCAACCGCGAGAACCTGCGCAGGTTCGTGGACTTCGCATTGAACACGGAGGGGCTGGAACGCCGGTGGACGATGTTTGGGGCCATGCAGGCGCAGTGGCTGGTGACCTTGAGCGGCACCAATGACGCGCTTGCATTGGAATTGGCCGGCAGGATGTGCGCGCGGGCCGGATTCAACGAGCAAGCATGGCTTTACCTGCAAACGACGAACCGCGTGTTGTCGGTGCCCGCCGCGCGTGCCATGGCCGACGTCGCGTTCAAGTCGGGGCGACTGAAGGAGTTCGTGGACGTGTGGGAACGGCGGCGGGACGACCTTGCCGGCGACCTGAGCCTTGTCTTGTACAGGTCGGCATGGCTGGCGCTGGCGGGGCCGCCGGCCGAGCAGGCCTTGCACATGGCCGCGCTGGACAAGGCCGCCGGGAACCCCGCCCTCGCGGCGGTCGCCTACCGTTTGCGCTCGATGGTGGAGGCCCAACGGCTCGACCTGGAGGCCTTCCAACGATCGTTCGAGGAGTTGAGAGGCCTGCGCGAGGACGAGCTGGAGGATCACATCCGGTCGTGGTTGGTGCTGGAGGTTGCCGGGGACCATGCGGCGGCCGTCGCCCGAGCCACGGCCTATGCGGTGCCGCCGGAGACGGGGGAGCAGGCGCGGCTGATCCTGATGGCGTGGTCGAGGTTGCGGCTCGACCGGTTGGCGGTGGGGTTTGTGCAAAACCAGCTGGATTCCTTCCCCAACGATCCTTTGGTCTGGTTCCTGTCGGCCCAGATGCTGGTGCGGGAGCGGGAATGGGACGATCTCAAGTCCGTTGTTCTCCGCCTGCGTCGCAGCCCGGCCTTGTCCGGCTTCTTCGCGGGCTACATCGACTTCCTTGAGGGCGTCTCGGAGAGCGGTCTCGGACGCGACCAGAGGGCGCGCGAGTTGTTTGCTCGCATGCTTCGGTCGATGCCCTCCGAGCCCGTGCTGGGCCTTGAGGCGAGCAACACCCTTGAGCGCATGGGTTTCTGGGCGGATGCCCAAGCGGTGCTCCGCTCCCTCGAGTCCGTGTACGGCGGGCGTCCTGACTACTGGTACCTGATGGGGCGGCTTGCATGGCAGGACCGAAACTCCGCAGCCCTGTTGTTGGCGGCGGAGAAGGCCCACCGCATGGACCCAAGGAACCCCGAGTACCGCAACCTGTTCGGTGCAGCCTTGCTCATCTGCCGCGTGCGGCCAGCCGAGGCCCTCGAGATTACCCTTTCGACGCTGCAGCAGTCCGGGGGGGCCTCGGCGGCCATCATCAACCATTCCTTCTCGTTGTCGCGGGTCGGGCGGGTCGCGGAGGCGCGCAAGCTCCTCGCCGACCTCCCGGTGAGCGCCGTGACCGACGAGGACCGAACCTTCTGGCGGATGTCGATGTTCGAAATCGAGCTAGCCGACGGGAACCGGCCGGCTGCCATGGTGCACCTTCGTGGCATCGATCCCCAGTACCTGTACGGCAGCCAGCGGGCATGGATCGAGGAGCGCAGGAAGGAGATCGAGGCGGCCGCGCCCTAGGGTCATGCCTCAACCCTCGCGGGTGTTTCGCCGCGAGGGATTCCCGCGCCCAACGAGTCGCGAGCGGCGGGCAGGGCCGCAGGGGTCGGTGAGGAGAGAGCCGCGGCTTGGGACGCGAAACGAGCCGCGGCCCTTCGGGTTGCCCCATGAAGGCCCCGGGGCTTTCAGGGGGCGACCCGACGCCGGCGATGGATGGGACACGACGCGATCCCCCGATGTCACGGTCCCCTCGATGGGGCCATTGAACCATTCGATTCGGCGTTGGCGGGGATTCTTGCAAGAGTTGCGACGCCCGCCGCGGACGGCGTGGCGTTGCCATGAAGACTTTGTCCAGGCCCGGTTGGATCGGTTGGTCCTTGATGTGGCTCGTCCTTGGGGTCACCGGCTGCCGCATCCTCGGCTGGAAGGGCCCGTACCGGGTGCCCCGGCCCTTGCCGTCCCCCCCGATCATCGACCTCCATGCGCATGTCGCCGGGGTAGGGGCCGGCAATTCCGGGTGCTTCGTGTCGCCCGAGATGGCGGCCTCATGGAAGTTCGGCATCTACCTCGGCGCGTTTGGGACGTCGCGCGAGGAACTCCATCGGCAGGGCGACGACGTGCTGCTGGACCGCGTGGCGGCCCATGTGTCGGGTTCAAGCAACGTGCACGCCGCCGTGGTGCTCGCGCTGGACGGGTGGGTGGATGAACGTGGCGAGCTGGACCGTGAGAAAACCCAGGTGTTCGTTCCGAACGAATTCGTGGCCCGCGGCGTCACGCGGCATCCCCGGCTTCGGTTCGGCGCATCCATCCATCCCCGCAGGCCCGACGCCATCGCAAGGCTCGACGCGGCGGCGGCGGCTGGAGCGGTCCTTGTGAAGTGGATTCCCTCGATCATGAACATCGATCCTGCCGACCCGGCTTACGTGCCATTCTATCGCAGGATGGCCGAGCTGGGGATGCCCTTGCTTTCCCATGCCGGCAAGGAGCGAAGCTTTGCATGGTCGCGTGACGAGCTGGCCGACCCTGCACGGCTGCGGCTTCCCTTGTCCCATGGCGTCGTGGTGATCGCCGGCCATGTGGCGGCTGGCGGCGAAAACGAGGGCCGGCGAGACTTCGACAGCCTCCTCGGGCTCATGCGCGAGCATCCGCGGCTCATGGCGGACATCTCGGCCCTCACGCAGGCCAACCGCCATGGCTGGCTCCGCGAGGCCCTTGCCGAGCCCGCGATGGAAGGCCGCTTGTTGTATGGATCCGACTTCCCGCTCATGAACACCGCGTTGGTCTCGCCCTGGCATTTCCCGCTCCAGCTTACCCGGGCGCAGATGTCCGCGATCAGCTCGATCACCAACGCCTGGGACCGTGACGTGGCCTTGAAGCGCGCGCTGGGCGTGCCCCCGGACATCTTCCGGCGAACAGCCCATGTCCTTGGCGAGGCGGCGAGGTGAGGCCGGTTCGCCGGCGGGAACCCTCGCCATACGGGACTGGCCATGGTGCGGCCGGGATCGTTTCCTCGCGACCTCGATCGCGGCGATGGACGCCGGCAGCCTGGGTTTTCCTTGGCGTGCTCGCCATGGGAACGTGGGGATGGCAGCCTTGGGCCTGTGCGACGATCGGCATTGGGAGGGTGGACGGCGGCGTTCCTTGCGGGGTTGCTGGCGTTCTTCGCGGCGTTCCTCGTGTACCCGGCGAGCCACATGCTTCGGGGCGCGTTCGGGTCATCGGGGGAGTGGACGCTGCGGCATTTCGGGTCGTTGCTGGCGAGCCCGTTGCAGCGCGAGGCCTTGACGAACTCCTGCTTGCTGGCGACGTGCACGACGCTGGGCTGCTCGTGCTTGGCCGTGCCGCTGGCGCACGTGTTCACGCGATGGGAGTTCAAGGGCCGGGGGGTGCTGTCGTCGTTGCTCCTCGTGCCGATGATCATGCCGCCTTTCGTGGGGGCGATTGGGTTGAAGCAGGTGCTGGCCCGGTACGGCTCCCTGAACCTGCTGCTCCAGCACCTTGGCTGGGCGGACCCGGCGAGCCCGGTGGACTGGCTGGGCTCGGGCGGGCTTGGGGGCGTGTGGGTGCTTCAGGTGCTGAGCCTGTACCCGATCCTGTTCCTGAACGTGATGGCGGCGATGGCGAACATCGACCCGTCG